>WQXD01000308.1 GCA_009785015.1 Oscillospiraceae bacterium
AACAAAAAGAAAAAAGAAGCGAATTGCAAAACACCCTCCAGGACCTCGAAAAGAAAGCGGAAATGGACGACATATCCGATTCGACCAAAGAAAAAATCGCCGAAGTGATGACTCAGGTGCAAGACAAAATCGGCGAAGTGGAATCGCAAATAGAAGAATTAAACGCCAAAATAACAGAAATAGACGAGACTTTAACGCCCAAATCCGAACCGGCGGAAGAAACCGGCGAAATAGCAAAACTTGAAAACAAAATCGGGGAACTCAACGAAAAAATAAGCCAAAAGGAAGCCGAGCGCGGCGCGCTCGAAGCTCAAAAAAACGATTCCGCAAACGCCGGATTTATCACCCAAATAGATGAGCAGATCAATCTGATCGAACAGCAACGGGAACGCCTGAATCAAACTTTGAGCTCCATCGACGAAAAAATCGGCGACGCCGGCGTAAACGAAGCCACCCGCGAAAGGCTCGGGGAAATGCGCGATGAAGTCAGCGATAAAATAGACGAGCTCCAGGACCAAATAGACGACCTGCAGGACAAAAAAGAAGAATATGAAGATCAGGCAAACGACAAAATCGACGAAATCAACGATGAAATCGATGAGCTCAACGACGAAATCGCAGAAATCCGGGAAGAAATAGAAAATCAGAAATACGGCGCTGTCGACGAGACGATAATAAACGAAGTAAAAAAATCCACGGGGTTCGACGACCTGGGCAGTTTTATCAGCAAAATCACGGATACCGTTTCCGCCGCTTTGGCGAATATCAGAATTCCGGATATAAAAATCCCGCCGATCCCCGAAATAAAAATCCCGAAATTCGACAACAGAATCGAAATAAATGAAAGCGGAACGGAAATCACTTTCGACGATATTATCGGGATAGCCCCTTTCGCCAAAAAAGAAACCTTGGATAAACTTGTGGACAAGCTCACCGCAAGCAAAGCGGATTTCAACAAAATCAAAGCCCTCGCCCCCTTCTTGAGCAAGCAGACTCTGGACAAGTTGGTGGATTTGCTCGACGAAGAAATCGAATTTGACAAAATCAAGGCCCTCGCCCCCTTTTTGAGCAAGGACGCCCTTATGCGCTGCGTCAGAAAAAGCGGCAAAATCGACATGAAACGCGTAAAAAGCCTCGCGCCCTTTTTGGGCTCCGACTACATCGATGAAATAATATCGTCAATGCTGTAGCTTATATCATTTCAGATAATACTTCAAAGAGCCGTCTTTTTGTACTTCAAAAACTATCGGGCCGCAGTTTTCGCTTTTAAAAAGCTCGGAGCCGGACCTGTACGCCTCAACGGCGGCCGCTCCGAGCTTTTGCGTGGTTTCGTTTTTGTTTTCGTCAAAATAACTCGAAAGCACGCCCGCGAAAAGGCCGTATACATCCGAAACGTAATCGTCGTCCCGCCGGTTGTGTTTGTGCGTCCCGTAAAAAACGACGTCATATCTTTCCCCGCCGATTTTTGTGCGGCTCCCATAGCCTTCCATATACCCGATACCGAGGTACAACAGCCTTCTTTCCGCACCCGCGATTCTGTAATATATATCAGTTGCCGTGTGCCGCATTTTATCGTAATCGAAATTCATGACGTTTAACAGCACCTTGTCCGCCACCAAATAGTCTTCATATCGGACAAGCTCGAAATTTTGCCTGCCGTCTTCCCCGATAGACATATAGTACAGCATATTTTGCACTTCGGCGTCATACGCATCCGACGGTTTTGGTATGTATACCGTTTTGATTTCGGAATATTCCATATATTTTTTTAACATCTGGACGTGCCGTTTGCGGTAATCGGTCAATATGACCGAGTTTATGCGAACGGCGCCGTTTTCCAGCATTATATCGTAAACCGGTTTTACGTGCGATCTCGTCCCGTGGGTGAAATCTACTATATCCGCCGAATCATAATCGCCCTGAAACAGGATTATATTCTGGTTTTTGTCGTCCGAATAATATGCGGCCCTGACGCTTTGCGCAAATGCAATCCGCGGATATATCAAACTTGCGGCCATGGCGGCGAAACTGACAACGAGAACCGCGCCGAAAATCGGCTTTAAAAACTTTTTCGCGTGTATTTTGGGCATTGCAAAAAACAATATGACGCAAAAAAGAAAAACAAGCGCGAATATATAAAAGCCCGTTTTGTTCGTGCTCTCGACTGAGATATATGAATACTTGAAAGAGGCCAGATATTTTGTCAGTTTCAGCAGAATTTTTGTTATGTAAAAAAGAGGCAGCCCGAAAACGACGGGCACAACCGGGATAAATGAAAATATCAAAAGGCACAGCGCCAAAATAAGTACAAGCGTCACAATAGGCGCAGTCAAAAGATTCGTGAGCGGCGATACAAGGCTCAGCGTCTTGAAATTATACGCGGTAAACGGGAGCGTAAAAAAAATGGCCGCGAGCGAAATACCAAAGGAGGACACGAGTATCTTTAAAATCCGTTTTATAAATTTAAACCCGGTAAACTTGTCTATTTTGGAGTTTATTTTCCCGATGAGTTCCGAAGAGCTCAAAATTCCCAAAGTCGCGAAAAAGGAGAGCTGAAACCCTATATTCAGTATATTGTACGGATTAAGCAGGATTACAAAAGTTCCCGCGAAAAAAAGCGAAGTCAGCGGGTCGCTTTTCCGCCCCGCCAAAAATGCGAGGTAAAAAAGCACCGTCATTGCGCCCGCGCGTATCAGAGAAACCGAAAATCCCGTAAATGCCATAAAAATCAGGCAGCATAAAATTATGGCCGCGCAGCTTATTTTTTTGTGCACCTTCAAAAAATTCAAAAACGAGAATATTGCCCAGCACAGTATCGAGAGGTGGAGCCCCGAAACACTCAGCACATGGGATATCCCCGCTTTTTTGAAATCCGTTTTTACCGATGGGTCTATATGGCTTTTGTCGCCGGTAAATATACCGAAAACCACGGAGGCTTCGTCGGTTTTTTTGTCGTGGTAATCGAACTTTATGTTCGCGAAAAAGGTATTTTTGGCGTGATTTCGCATGGACTGCAGATAATAATCCGCCCCGCGCGAATCCGCGGGGGTTATATTGAAATTAAAATCCCCCTCCCCTTCCCCGTCGCCTTCATAATCGGAATGCTCCGCGGCGATATAATAGCCGTTGGATTTGAAATAGGCGAGATTGGAATCGGATGTGGCGGCTTCCTCTATTGTTTTAAAAACCACGTAAGTTTCCAAAGTGTCGCCGATTTCCTCATCGCCCGCTTCGATTTCGCCGTATACCGAAAGCGACAGGTTGAATTTATTTGTCCTCTCCCCGTCTACTTCATATACCGACAAATCAAAAACGGACATAAAAACCGTGCTTGACACCCCTTTTATCTCAGCTTTGATAAAGACGGGGGTTTCTTCATATTTTTGAAGATAATCCAGCACCGGTTTTTCTTCGGCATTGTAACGCAAAAGACAATACAGCGCCGCCAGGGCCGCCGACAAAAAACAGACCGCCGCCCCCGACAAAAAACGCTTGAACCCGTCTTTTTTTGATTTGGCGAACGCCAGGCGCGAAACGGCGAAACCGGCGGACAAAAAAAGCGAAATCACCGCAGCCGCGACGGCGAATTTGTATTGGAAAACGCAAACCAAAAATACAAAAAGCAAAAATACGGCGAAGGCTGCCGCCAAGCGGCGTTCCGAAAAAATCATATTTTATTTCCCGCCGAAAACAATTCCAAAACTCTGTCTTTCAACGCTTCCATCGCATCGATGAATTCAAAGCCTTCGAATTTCAAAGCGGAAAGTTCCGTGCAGCCGAGCACCGCCAAAACGCCTTTTTTTCGGGCAATATCCGAAAGCTTCCGCAAGTCGGGCTCCATACCCGCTTTTACTTCATAAATCACCTTCATCATTTCGGCGGTTTCGTGAGCTGCGGGGGAAATTATTTCGATGTTTCTTTTGCCGAAATATTTTTGATAAAGGCCCGTCTTTACGGTGCCTTCCGTCGCCATGAGATACGCTTTCTTTACGCCTGCGGCTTCCGATTTTTCCGCGGTCAGTTCAATCATGTTCAATATTCCGGCGCTGCAGCCGCTTTGTAACTGGTCGAAATAATAATGCGAGGTATTGCACGGTATCGCGATCACGTCGCAGCCCTGAGCCGCAAGGCTTTGGCAGCCTTTTAACAGATACGGCAGGGGGGACGCCGCCCCGTGCAGTATCGCCGCGGTCCTGTCGGGGATATGGCAGGCGTTTAAAATGACCATATCGATATGTTCCTGGTCTGTTTTCGCGGGTGTGGCTTTTATTATGTTCATATAAAACCGGCAGGTGGCAAGCGGCCCCATTCCGCCAAGTATCCCCAATTTTTTGTACATAATA
>WQXD01000309.1 GCA_009785015.1 Oscillospiraceae bacterium
AGTGTTGCCATTCTTTGGTTCAACAAATCACGGGAAAGGATGGTGAGCTTCGGTGGGTAAAATAACTCTCAGGCGTTATCTCGGACTTTTAGGGATATACGCGAAAATGGATTTGGGCGCGCTTTTACGCGATACCAAGTTTATGATAGTCTGCCTGATTTCGGACATATGCGCAGATATATCCGGCATATCGGGTATATTCCTGCTTGCGTGGAGGTTCGACGGCATCGGAGGGCTTGATAAATTCGAAATATTATTTATGCTCGCTTACGGCGGAATCGTCAACGGTACGATAGGAATGTTAGACCGTGGGAACGCGTCTTTCCCAAGCAGGATTATCGGTCGCGGGCAATGGGAGCATATGTTCATTATGCCGCTGCCGTACAGCGTACAAATGCTCGCGGGATTTTTTCCGTTTACCTGCTCCGGCAGATTTATTTCGGGAATTATTTTGATGGTTGTCTCTGTTATAAACCTGACTGTTATATTACCGTGGTGGTGGCTGCTTGCTCTGGTAGGAAATATCATCGTCAGCGTGATTGTTGTGGTGGGGCTGTCCTACCTTGTTTCGAGTTTGGCGTTCTATGCGCCGGTGCAGTGCGAGGAAATTTCAAGCACGGTCAGGTACAGCGTGGAATACACGGCGACATTCCCGCTTTCGGGTATGCCGATATACATGAAGATCCCGCTCTTAACCTTGTTCCCCGCAGGTCTCATCGCGTGGCTTCCGACACTTATCATACTTGGTAAAACACCGATACTGGCAAACATTTACCCGCTCATTTTCGCGGCGATAATTTCGCTTGCCGCTTCATACTTTTTCAAGAAAGGATTTCGTTATTATGTTAAAAAAGGCATTAACAGATACCACTCTGGCGGACACCGCTGTTAGCTTGACCACAGTTACCAAAATATTCGAACAATGGCAGCGGGAGAACGCCGGAAAAGGGCTGATTAAAAATCTGTTCAAGCCGGAAAAGAAAATCATATCCGCGCTTGATAACGTGTCATTTACCGTTAATCGCGGCGAATTCGTCGCATACGCCGGACCCAACGGCGCGGGCAAAAGTACCACGATGAAATTACTTGCGGGAATGCTGCAACCGACAGAGGGAACCGTTTCGGTTCTCGGTATGTCGCCGGAGAAGGACCGAATAAAAGTTATGAGCAAACTCGGCGTATTATTCGGCAACCGCACAGAGCTTTGGTGGGATCACCCCGTTTCGCAGAGTTTTGAGTGGAAAAAAGTCGTGTGGGATATTCCGAACGACGTTTATAATCGCAATCTCGAAATGGTTGCGGAACTTCTTGACATCGGGAAATTGCTGAAAACATTTGCCCGTGAATTGTCACTGGGCCAGCGTATGAGAGCTGATCTCGCCATGATGCTTTTACATTCGCCTGAGCTTATTATTTTGGATGAACCGACGCTTGGTTTGGATGTTGTCGCCAAACGGCAGATGATAGATTTCCTCAAACGGATAAACCGCGAGGACGGCGTTACAATTATCGTTACCAGCCACGATATGGACGACCTTGAAGAAATGGCGCAGCGGATCCTTATGATTTCAGGCGGTAAGATTGCTTATGACGGCGACTTCGACGGAATACGCGAAACAGCGGGAAATCTGACGCGGTTTGTCGTGACGATTGACGGTGATTCTATTCCTTCTCTCAATGATGGCAAGCTCATCAGCGGCGAAAACGGCGTGTACGAATTTGAAGTTGACGTTACAAAAAATCCTATTAAGCAACTACTCAAACAATTATCCGATACCGACGGGGTAAAAGACGTGCAAATCAACAAAGCGCCCATTGAAAAAGTCATTGCCGGATTATATGCCGCATGGAAAAATTGATTTACAGAACGCGAAATATATAAAAAAATTCATATATTTTGGATATAATTTTAGTAAATGTACTGCGAAGCTACATTCCTTTTTCAGCATATTTTTCAAGTTCCGCTATGACTGTCTGAAAACATTTTATCTTTTCGGGAACATTTAAATTATTATATTCATGTTCAATAAGATAATCCAGCTGGTCTCTCAAATTACTGCTGTAGTTCCATATATTCTTTTTAATTTTCTTTATTTTTTCTTCTCCTTTTAAAATGCGTGAAAGAACTTTTTCGGAAGTGCATTCCATAGTAGGCAATTTATTTGCCCATTCGATTGCTTTGTCAGTTTCGTCTATTACTTTGTATATGTAAGCGATGTCTAAAATTGAAGCATAGTGAAAATTTCCATGTGTATGGTCATAATCATCTTCAAGAAAAGGCAAAGAAATATAATACTCGCCTTCGTTTACAATGCGTTCATGAACTTTTATAGCTTCTTCCGCGTATTTTTTCATTTCATCTTCTCGTCCGGCATCTTTGCAGTAAACCATCTTATCCCACAATGAACCGGCAAGACGATATAGCAAAAAAAGAATATTGGGGAATTCTTGCAAAGCATTCCTGCAAATTTCTATGTGTTCATCTATTGCATTTTCATTGCACAACTTTCCGTCTATATATTGTCTTTCTACAGCATCGTCCATTTTATTTAAAAATTCTTTTATCCGCAGTTTCTTTTTCGCTATATCAACACCGAGCAAGTCATCAACAGTAACACCGAATAAATCCGCAAGTGACGGAAGTATTTCTATATCGGGATATGTTGCTCCCGTTTCCCAACGGCTGACGGCTTTCGAGGAAATATTGAAAATATCCGCTACTTGTTCTTGCGTTAAGCTATGGGTTTTTCTAAAATTTTTAAATTTTTCACTAAAATATATTGCCATTTCGCACACTCCTATTTTTAATAATTTTTTAGAAGCACTTCCGGTTATATTATAAAACACAATCAGATAAAAGTAAAGGACGTATTTTAAGAGAGCGTGTAAACGAAAGTGAGATTTTTATAAAATTAGTAAAGTTCTTTTCCGTGATACTCGAGGTTTGTTATTGACAAAAATAAAAAAACGGAATATAATAAATTAACCGCTTTTCGTATGTTCGTTAAAAATAAAACCGGAGGTTGATAAACTATGACGCCAAAAGAAAGAATGTACGCCGCAATAGAAGGCAAAAAACCGGATGTATGTCCGGTTGCCGCACCATATATACAGCTTTCCAATGTTGACCATTGGGAAGAACTGACCGGTTTGCCCGTTTGGAAATACTACGAATGGCTCGTTTCAACGGATATAAACCGGTATAAAGAAATATTCCGGCTGATGCAATCGCAGCTTCAGTTTGACGTTGTTCAGCCGATATATATGAACCCACGCGAAGATATTGAAATAATTCATCGTAACGGGGAGCATTTTTATCACTACAAAAATGAGGACAGGTATGAAAAATTACCGGACAACATACACAACGCAGGTTCCGGTGACGGCGAACAAAAGATAAGATATGTTTTCAGCAAAGAAGACGCGCGTGAAAGGTTGAAAGTAAGAAAAGCTGAACGAATGATTGACGACGGGTGCAATATGTATCAGGATGAAACAATAAAAATGTTCGGCGACACGCATTTTGTAATAACGTCTAACGTGGTCAATACTTTTTATTCCAACGTTTATCATGTAGGAATGACTAATTTATATATCATGCTGCACGAAGAACCGGAGCTTATACACTATATGAGCGCATTAATTTTAGAACAGAACATCGAATATATACGCGCTTCCGCAACAGCGGGCGGCGACGCAATTTTTATAGACGACGCAACAGCTACCAGCGATATGATTTCGCCGCAGATGTATGAGGAGTTTTCGCTTCCGTATATTCTACCGCAGGTCAAAGAAATACAAAGGCTTGGCAAAAAAGCAATCCTGATATATTTCGGCGGAATATCCGACCGCGTGGACATGATAAAATCGACGGGAGCGGATATAGTGATGATGGAATGCTCGATGAAAGGCTATGTAAACGATTATGCTGATATAGCGGCGAAATTAGGCGGCTCAATGTGTTTGGCCGGAAACCTAAATCCGTATGACGACATAGAGATTACTACAGACAGGGAACTCGAAACGAAAATCCGCGAAATGGGGCGCAAAGGCATGGCATACGGCAAATATTTCATGAGTACAGGCAGTCCGATTACGCCGAACACTTCGGTAAAACGTATTCAAAAATATATAGATTTGGCGCATGTCCCTTTAATATAAATTGTGAAGTCGTCAACTATATATTGAAATAAAAACAGGGGGATTTTATATGCAAGCCTTTGAGCGCGAAAGGGGCGAAACTTAATTGTACAGCAATGTCCACCGTGACAGCGAATATATCAGCTGTTTGTCTGACTGCATTC
>WQXD01000310.1 GCA_009785015.1 Oscillospiraceae bacterium
GGGGCGAGCACGTAACCGCCGTTTTTGCCCATCTCTTTTTTGAGTCGGCCTATGTGTTCCTTTATTTGCTCCGGTTCCCAAAAAGGTATCACGCTCTGGCTTCCCAGTGTTCCCCAGAAGCCTATTTTATCCCCGAATTCGGCTTTCAGCGAAAACGGATTCATCCCGTAAGCCTCGGGCTGGACGCTTTCGTGCATGTCGAGCCCTATTTCGATCAGATCCGGGTATATGTCGTATATGCTGCCGCAGCTGTGGCTTATGGCGTATTTGCCCTGTTCGTGGACTTTGGCGTACACTTTTTTCCAGGCGGGCTTTATGAATTTTCTCCATTTCTCCGGCCCTATCAATATACCCCGCTGCGAACCCCAGTCGTCGCCGAACAAAAACGCGTCGGCTTTCACGTCCGCGCAGTATTCCACCAGCTGCACGTATAATTCGGTGATCCGCTCCACCAATTCCGCGTAAAAATTTTCCTCCGCGGCCACGTCGCACATGGTGTCCTCAAAGCCCCTGACGCGCCAGGTCTGCTCGAATATGCCCCATCCCATGTTTATCACATTGAACAGATGCGGGTTTTGCGCGCTTTGCTCCGCGGCGTATTTTTTGAGCCCGGATTTTTCCCCGTCGCCCACAAAATCGTCTATAGTCGGAAAGCTGTAGCCTTTAAACGAAGCCGCCGGCAAAACGGGTTTTTCGAGATGCCAGGGGAGTTTTCCGGTGTACCAAACCGAACCGAACACGTCGCGCGCGTAATGGGGTTTTCCTTCAATCGGTTTTTCGCCGGTGGTGCTTATGTAAAATGGGGAATGCATGAACCGGCGCGTTTTTTCAAACCAGTTTTGGCCGTAGTGTTTGTTGACTTTTTCCTGCAGGACAGGGCAGTCGAATCCGATCGTGTACGGCACCGCATTTTCCGGGTTGCCTTTGTGGTTCATTGTGTTTATCATGATCTCCCGCTCGGTCATTATATAATCCTCCTTAAAATACAAGCTCAAATCTGCTGTTTGCGACTCTATTATACCATATCCGAAAACAAATGTCGACGGTTTTTTTGAAAAATAATAAAAATTTTTCAAGCAGGGGCGGAAAAATATTTCTGTTTTTCAAAAAAATTCGGAATTGACAAACATCGCAAAAAGTGGTATAATGAATTCAGGCGGTGAAAAGAGGAGAATTGTATATGGTGAAAACTGATGTAATATCAGAATATACGGAAGAAGAATTTAATTTAATGGATTTGGCCGTAAATGACTTTTTTGAAAAAGGTGAAACAAATTTATGGTGTTCTCGTTGCGGAAACGATTTTGAATTTCATCAAACTCCTTGTTCGTATAGCATAAAATGCAAAACCGATAATTGTTTAAAATTAACCTGTAGGGGCATATAGCCGCCCGCATCGCCAAATAACAAAGCTCAAGACGTTATATAAAGTGAAAAACCCCAAAATGGGGTTTTTCACTTTTCGGCAGTTTGGATTGTTTTATTTCGGCCGAACATCAAGTTTCAAATCCCTGCCGCCACGGCCCCGCCTTATGCCGCGTCGCGCCGCGGCAAACCCGGTCACGTATGACTTTTTGAACAAAGTCACCTCGTAGATATGGTGGTTGATGGAAATGTAGTCAGGCCTGTACCGTATTTTCAGGTACACCAGATACAGCACAAGCGTAAGGTCATATGCCAGAAAAAACGACATGAAGATGGCCACTATCGTGAAATAAATAACAGTATCACCGCTCGAAGTTACGCACAGAAGCAACAAAACTGAATACATGAAGACAAACGGAATCAGATATGTGACCAAAATGTGCCAAAGGCTGACCGCTTCATTGCAGGCGCAAACGGGCATGGCCGTGCCCCTGAGGATTTTGAGCTTGATTCCCCTGTTTTTGTCGTGGCACACGAATATGGTCGTGATGAGCTTCACCGCCAGGTATAGAAGCTCCCAGATGACCAAGTAGACAACTATGCAGCCAGCTCCCAAAAAGACCAGAGGCAACGCGAGAATGGTCAGCACAAACGAGGCGATACCGAGGAAATCAATGCCGCCGCGGCCGGAGCCCGGGTCGGGCATCTCGGCGAGCAGAGCCAGAAAGTAAAAAGCCGCAGCGAGGACAAGCAGCGCCAACACCACGCGCAGCACATATTTTGTCGTTCGCTTTTTCGCTTTCGGCGGTTCGGCCTGCATCTGCCCTCGCAGGTCGAGTTTCGTCACGAAATACAGCGCCAGCAGTATGAGCGCCCACAGAAGCAGGTACACCGCAAACGTCCACTGCCCGAAGATGCCGTTGAACCAGATGGCCACGTCGTCCATGAAATCGGCGAAATCGCCCCCGGCATTTTTCCAGCCCGCGACGGAGAACACGAATACGAAAATCAGCCAAATCATGGCAAGCGTCGAAAACACCCATATCGCCGTGATCACCTGATGCTTTTGGTATTTTTCTTCCTCGGCGTATCCGGCTTCGCGCAACTCGCTTTTTGTCATATATACCATCCTTTCTCCCAAAATCATTTTCACGTTTTCTACATTGTATCAATTGTATCACGTTTGGATTTTTTTGTCAATTGGTTTTTATTCAATATAATATTATATCATAAAAATATGCCCCGTGCGGGATTTGGCACAAAATGCACGAAAAATGTCACGAACGGCGAAAAATTTCCGTTCGTGACAAAAAAAGGTACTTTCGTGACAAAAATTAAGCGATCCGGGCAGCAAACAGCGAACAAATATTCCAAACGAATGAAAAAGGGTCACAATGACGTTTTTCACTTTGTTCGGTACTCTTGTTCGACAGCTTGGATTGCTTTATGTTTGCTCTCCTTGATCTTCGCCGCTGACAGCGATACGGCGTACAGATACAGCGTCGTTACCACGGCGGCCGCCTCGACGTCTTTGCCCAGGATCAGCGTTATCGCCGCCGCGACCACACTCACACATAGCGCAACCCGTGAAATGACCCTTGATCGCTTGTACGTGGCTTTGCTCACCGGGTGCCTGACGTTGGTGACCGGCCCCGCCGCGAGAAGCGCGGCGCACAGAACAAGCGCCGATACCGCCATGAATATCTCGTGGCCCGATATGACGGCTATCAGTATGTTGCCGGCTATACACCCCGCCGCCATCAGCGACGAACATTTCAGTTTCGTTTTGGCGTGGTACCCGCCGCCGAACACCTGAAACACGGCGAACAAAAAGACCATGACCGCGCTCTCGTACAGTTTGCCGCACAGCGCGGAAATCGCGAATATCACGGTTATGTTCACGATATACGCATACAATATCTGCAAGCCGTACCTGTATATGCTTTTGTCGTTCTCCGTCTCCATCGTCACGCCGTGTTTTTGCAGAAACTCGATGTTTTTTTCTATGATTTGCTTTTCCATAATTGTGACCCCTCTTTTTTTACCGCTACCAGGCAGACAGCCCCAGGCGCCATATCGTCTCGTTTGCGAACGCTTCATTATCGTACATATGCTTTTCCATTATTTCCCCCGCCGTTTTGAGCGTGCCCTTGTAATGCACGGGCAGGTCTCGCTTTCGCGGACCAAGCGTATGGTCCATTCAGCGCCGAGCCGCGGCAGTTTGTTTTGGGTTTGGTCATAGGAATGGATTTGCGCGATGTGCCCGGCTGTTTTGTCGGAATTTTCTATGTTGGCCGGGGCCATCGGCAGCAGTCTCAGTTTTCGCAGCTGCTCGTTGATTTCGCGCTCTGTGTTTTTGTGGCTTATAGGTGATTTCACTTTTTTTACCTCGTTCCAATTGTTATGAAAACATCACATCTTACAACCATGCCGCTAATCCAAAAGATTTGAGTCGGTTATCAATTTCTTTTCTCTTACAATACTCTTCATAGCGAAACTTTTTCGAGCAGTGCAAATAGAAAGCGAAAAAAATGTATAGTAGCAGAGCAACGCAAGAGTGATACTCCCCCCGGCCTCTTTGTAAAGAGGCTCCGCCCCGCGGGGCGGTGGTGTTTTGCCGGATCAGATGCTTTGCTGGGGGGGACGAAAACACCCGTCACGCGGAATTTACGCGGTATTACCGTGGTTTTGAGGGTGCTCGCGTGCCACCCTCTTTGCGAAACGTGTGACGAATATGAACGTAGTTCATATGCAGCTCACGCCTATCGATCAAGGGCAAAAGTGCGCCATATTTTCGTTCATCAAATTCCATTTGCACAGCTCGAATAAATTTATCGGCCGTCAACCAAAAATAAATTTCGCGTATTTCACAAATTATAAACATTTTGGTGGTATACTGTTATTATCAATCGGA
>WQXD01000311.1 GCA_009785015.1 Oscillospiraceae bacterium
AAGGAAGCGCAGCACACATGGAAAAACCAGATACTGACGCAAATGAGATTACGGCCGCAGAACGAGTTCGCCGGCATATTCGACCACATCGCAAACACCGAGGTGTTCAGCCGCAGGCTGACCAATTTCCTCTCGATGCGGCTGTCGTACTTCGACGCGGATTCCGGCGAGCTGGAGAAGACATATCACGTGTTCATATTCGGCATGGTGCTGCTGCTGGGGTACAGATGCACGTCCAACCTCGAGGCGGGGTTCGGACGGTACGATATACTAATCGAGGCGCCGCAGTTTTCCGCGGTGCTTGAGTTCAAGCGCTCGAAAAGCATGGAAAATTTAGAAGACGACGTGGAGGCGGCGCTCGCGCAGATCGACGAAAAGCAATATTACGCGCCGGTCTTGGACAGGGGGCTGCCGGTCTACAAAATCGGCATAGCGTGCCACAAAAAATCCTGTGTGGTCAAAACAGTGCTCCATGAAAAACAGTAAAATTTAGGTATGGAAAAGTTCATAAAAACGTGCTATAATAGAGAAAGAACGGAGTGTGATGCCCTATGATTATTTATCATGGCAGTACAATTCCTGTCGAAGTGCCGAAAATTTTGAAAAGCAAGCGGAAATTAGACTTTGATCAAGCACGAAACGATTGGAGGTATATAAAGTGGAGAGAGGTAAGTTCGCCGCTATATTGCCCGTAATCGTCAGCGGATTGACTAAAAAAATCATTGAAGAAACAGGCATAAGCGAAAATGAAGCGTTTGAAAAACTGTATAACTCAAAACTGTATGCCGTGCTTGAAAAAGAGAAAACAAAGGTGTGGTATTACAGCGTCCCGCTTTTGTACGACCTTTATGAAAGCGAAGTAAAGACAGGAGAGCTGGAACTCCCCGATATATAGGATGAGGAAGGTTAGATATGCGCGACACGGTAACATTCAAGGCGTGGTGTCTTGAACAATATAAATACGAACACGAAATGAGCGGTGTTGACACACTCAGCCTGTTCAAAGAATATGGGGTATTGGATTATCTCGAAAAATTCTACGATACGCTCCATTCTTTCGGTATGCAATATCTCGTTCAAGAAATAGACGAATTTATCGAGGTACGCCGAATACAACCCGCTAATTGAGATAATGTAAAGAATTGAAAGGTTAAAAAATCAAGAGGTATTTTAAAATTGGAAAAAGAAGAAGAACAAATATTCATAGCGGATATATACAATAATTACAAGGGACTGATGGTAAAAAAATCTTTCGAATATGTTGATAACCATCATGAAGCGGAAGATATCATCCAAAAAGCCTTTTTGAAATTTATGAAAAAGGTATCTCTTTTAAAAAGGTTTGAACAGCCCAAATTGGTCGCCTATATCGTTTCCACGATTACGACCACATCCATAGATTTTATCAAAAAACGCAATCGGGATATAAATTCGACGGTTTCATTCGAAGACGGAGACGACATACGAGATATTTTAGATATTGAAACGCCCGAAAAAATAGCCGTAGAGAGTTACGATAAAGAAATAGTAAACAAAGCGATAAAAAAGTTAAACCCAAAGCATAAAATTGCACTGGAATGCAAGTATTATCAAAACATGCCGGATAATGAAATCGCGGAAATTTTGAAGATAAGTCCGCAGAGCGTGAGGGAATATTTGAAGAGGGCACGAAACGCGTTAAAAACAATATTAAAAACGGAGTACAATATACATGGAGCTGAATAATAAGGAAGAATGGTTATTCGACCAGGAAAAACTCGAAGAAATTCATGAAGATATCAGCTGGCGCGTCGCGATGAACAAGAATGCGCAGGCAGAGGGGGAAGAACTCTTAAAATTAAACGAAGAAATAAAAGACGATCCTCGCTATAAAATGCCGGCAGAAGCGGACAAAAGAATTTTCGCGTCGATCAATAAATATTTCCGCAGAAAAAACGCGAATAATTTCGCAAAAAACGCAAAAAAAGCGCTTTCCAGGGTTTCGGTTGCTTTTTTCGTGTTTGCGGCGGCAGTTACCATAGCCTACACTTCCGTGGAGGCGTTTCGGGTGCAGGTATTAAATTTTCTGATAAATTTCAATCCGGAGTATACGTCTTTGAAGTTGGGAAACGAGTCGAACGGAAATATGATTGCGGGATTTGGCAACACTTACGCCCCTTCATATGTTCCGGATAATTATCGCTTTAATAGCATTTTGAATATGGGCAATTTCAAAACAATTGAATATGTAAACGATGAAGAGAACCTCATATCATTTTATGAATTGAATCAGGCAAACGTAACAAATATCGACACGGAAAACGCCGACGTCGTAAAATCAATAAAAATAAACGGGGCAGAGGGCCTGTATGTGTTAAAAAATGGGATGGCCACGGTTTCGTGGGCACATGAAAATATGATATTTATGATAATTGCACAATTAAGCGAAGAGGAAATTGTGCATATCGCCAAAAGTGTAATTTTCATAAAATAATTTCGAAAAAAGTGTTGCACTTTGCCTCCTGTAATCGTCTTTATATATAACGGGAAAAATATATAAGGAAATTACAGGAGGTTTTGTTTATGAAAAAAGGTTATTTAAAAAGGGCGTTCGGGATTATTTTGTGTTTCGCGATGATTTTTGCATTTTCAGGTCTTACAGTATCGGCACGGTATCAGTACATAACAACTTTAAACGCGGGATTATCAATTAATTCAAGTGGACTTGCGACATGCAGCGGGCTTGTAAAACCGTCTGACAATGATACAAGCACGACTTTGACGGTTGAACTGCAAAAATATTCGAGCGGCTGGAAGTATGACGATTCATGGAACACATCCGGCACAGGAACGAAAAATATCCAGTTATCCGCTCAAAAGTACGTGGTTCGCGGCTTATACAGGGTTGTCGTCACGGCAAAAGTGTATTCGTCATCGGGGAAGCTCCTCGAAACTCAAAGCCTTATGTCGCACGAAGTGACCTATTGATTTTTTAAAAACATTTGAGGCATTATCATGGCGTTGACAAAGACCAAAAAACACTTGACGGAAAACGGGCGCCGCGATGTGGCACCGAAATGAAGCTGGGATCATAGGACGTCTATTGTCGTTTCCACTACAGGGGTATTCGCTGCGGCCGAAAAAAGCCTTACACAGCGAAGTGGCAACGCACGAGCAAAAGATGATCTTATGGTCCCGGTTTTGTTTCGCTCTAAGGAGGTATATGTGGATAACTGGTATGTAATGTTTGTGGCTGCGGGGAAGGAAAAATCCGTGGCTGACGGGATCAGGGCTTACAACGCGGAAAAAGAGATAACGGATGTATCGCCGTTTGTCCCGACGAAGGAGAGGTTTTTCAAGACCACGGAGCGCGTAAAAAAAGAGCGATTTACGATGTATCCGGGGTATGTGTTCGCCGAGACGGCGATGGGGGCATATGAGTTTGCGGAATACGTGAAGGGCATACGCCGCGGGCGCGCTATCGCGATGACGGTTTTGAGGTACGGCGACTCGGAGGAAATGGCGCTGCGGCGGGAGGAGCGCGTGGCGCTGGCGAGCCTGATGAACCGCGAGTGGTGCGTGGAAGCGTCGGTGGGGTTCAGGGAGCACGACAAAGTCAGGATAATATCGGGCGCATTGATGGGTCACGAGGCGGCGATAAAAAGAGTAGACAGGTACAAAATGAGGGCTTGGGTGGAACTGGAAATGTTCGAGACTAAGATGACTGTGGAGGTTGGGCTCGAAGTATTACAACAGTCGGGTCTTCATGTGGGATAAAAATATACAGCTGAAAATGGGGAAATGTGCCCATTTCGGATAAAAATCAAATGAAAAAAGTCGAAATTCAAGTGATGGGCAAAATGAATTTTGCCAAGTTTAATTTGCAAGTATTGATCATGGAATAGCATTGTAAAAAATGTAAAAACGAACGAGGGAATAAAGATGCGCCACGAAAACGAGTATATTTTAGCCTGCTGTAAATATTTGCAGCCAGACCACGGGCGTCTGGAAGAGCTGCACGGCGAGGGCCTCGATTACATATACATCCTGGGACAGCTGCTGTATAACCGCGTCGGCGGCGCCGCATGGCAAACGCTGGAAAAATCGCCGCTGGAGAGTAAGCTGAACCGCGAGTTCAAGAACGCGCTGAAGGCGATACACGAGACGAACAAGACCAAAGGCGAGGGCTTCAAAAAGTCGCTTGAGCTTTTGGCCGGCGTCTTGTCCGGCGCCGATTTCCCGTATGCGCTGCTGAAGGGCAGCTACTTAGCAGGGCTGTACCCGCCGGGGGTGAGGAC
>WQXD01000312.1 GCA_009785015.1 Oscillospiraceae bacterium
GCCTTTGTGAAGGTGAATGTATGACCGAAAATCTCGCCGGTTTTCAAAAGGACCTTGAGCGCTTCATCTGTCACTTCGGGGCCGATTCCGTCGCCTTTTATGAGAGCGATATTGAATTTGGACATGACTTTTTATTCCTCTCTATCCGCCTTTTGGTATCAGATTTTTTTTGGCATAGCCGACAAGCCCTCCCGCCTCAAACAGTTCCACCATGAAATCGGGGAATGTATCGCCTTTGTATTGTTTGTTTTTGGTGAGATTGACCACAGTCCCGGATTTGAGATCCACTTCAAATTCGTCGCCGCCGCGGGCTTCGGCTGCGGCTTCTTCGCATTCTATTATCGGCAGACCTATATTTATCGCGTTGCGGTAAAAAATCCTCGCGAATGTATGCGCGATCACCACCGCTATACCCGACGTCTTTATCGCGATTGGGGCGTGCTCCCGGGAGGAGCCGCAGCCGAAATTCCTGCCGCCCACCATTATGTCGCCCGGACTCACATTGGTTATGAAATTTTTGTCTATATCCTCCATGCAGTGCGCGGCGAGCTCAAAATGATTCGAGGTATTCAGGTATCTCGCCGGAATTATGACGTCCGTATCGACGTTGTCGCCGTATTTGTGCGCTTTTCCGCGTATCATAAAACTTAAATTCTCCCTTTTTCAGTGTATTTCATTCGGGTCCGCGATATATCCCGCTATCGCCGAGGCGGCCGCGACCGCCGGGTTTGACAGGTAGACTTCGCTTTCGGGGTGGCCCATGCGGCCCACAAAATTCCTGTTGGTGGTCGCAACCGCCCTTTCGCCGCCGGCGAGCACCCCCATATGGCCCCCCAGGCACGGCCCGCAGGTCGGGGTCGAAACCACGCAGCCCGCATCCGCGAAAATGTCGAACAACCCTCCCCTCATCGCCTCTTTCCAGATTTTCTGCGTGGCGGGGATTATTATGCAGCGGACGTTTTTGCCGATTTTTTTGTTTTTTAAAAGCCCCGCCGCGATTTTCAGGTCGGACAGCCTGCCGTTTGTGCACGAGCCTATGACAACCTGGTCGATTTTTATTTCGCCCGGCCTTATGTCCCGGATATATCTCTTGTTTTCGGGCAGGTGAGGAAATGCCACCACGCAGCAAAGGCCGCTCAGATCGATTTTGAGCGTTTTGGCGTACCGGGCTCCTTCGTCCGCGCGGTGGATTTTGTACGGCCTGTTTTCTTTGTTTGCCGAGTTTATATATTCGACGGTTTTGGCGTCGGCCTCGAAAATGCCGTTTTTGGCGCCGGCTTCCACCGCCATGTTCGATATGCACAGGCGGTCGTCGATTGAAAGCTCGCTTATGGCCTCGCCGGTGAATTCCATCGACATATATCTCGCCCCTTCCACCCCGATTTGGCCGATGATTTCGAGTATAACGTCCTTGCCCGACACGAATTCGGCAAATTTGCCGGTTATCTCGATTTTTATCGCTTCGGGCACCCTGAACCACGCCTTGCCCGACGCCATCGCGACCGCCATGTCGGTAGAGCCCACTCCCGCCGAGAACGCGGAGAGCGCCCCGTAAGTGCATGTGTGCGAATCCGCCCCAATCACGAGTTCGCCGGGCAGCGCCAGGCCCAGTTCGGGGATCAGCGCGTGTTCGACGCCGGCGCGGCCCTCCCCGTAAAAATGCCTGATGCCGTATTTTTTGGCGAAATCCCGCAAAATTTTGACCTGAGCGGCGCTTTGTATATCCTTGCACGGGGTGAAATGGTCGGGGATCAGCGCGATTTTTTCGGGATCGAACACTTTTGTGACCCCGATTTTCGCAAATTCGTCTATGGCGACCGGCGCGGTGATGTCGTTGCCCAAAACCAGATCCACATCCGCAATCACGAGCTCGCCCGCTTTTACGCTTTCCTTGTTCGCATGAGAGGCGAGTATTTTTTGACTCAGAGTCATCATAATTTTTCCTCCTGCTTTTTTTGAATTTTTCTCCGGTTATTTCAAATTATCCCAAAAGTCCGTCATCGAGCGAGAGCTTGTATTCGACCGAATCGAGCAGCGCGTTCCAGGAGGCCTCGATTATATCCGTGCTCACGCCCACGGTCCGCCATATGCGGATTCCGTCCGACGATTCGATCAAAACACGCACTTTGGCCGCCGTGGCCGCGTTTGAGTTCAATACGCGCACCTTGAAATCGATGAGTTTCATATCGCCGAGTTTCGGATAAAAAGTGGTCAGGGCCCGTCTCAGCGCGCGGTCGAGCGCATTCACCGGCCCGTCCCCTTCCGCCGCCGTTATTTCCTCTATTCCGTCCACTTTCACCTTGACTAAGGCGCCGGGCCTGCTCGATTTCGCGTCCGGTTCCGACAGCACGAGCTTGAAGGTCTCCACGCTGAAATATGTCTTGCGTTTTTTCAGCGATTTCAGCAGCAGAAGCGCCAGGGACCCTTCGGCGTTTTCGAATTGATATCCGTCGTTTTCACGCGATTTGATGAGCTCTAAGGCTTCTATCAGTTCCGGGGAATCCTTTGTGAGCCCGGGGGACAGCGGGTTCATTTTGTTCATCAGGGCGGCCCTGCCCGCGACCTCCGACACCAATGTATCGCGCGTGTTCCCGATTGACTCGGGTGTGATATGCTCAAATGAATCGGGGGCTTTGTTCACTGCGTCGATGTGCATGCCGCCTTTGTGGGTGAAAGCGTAGCCGCCCACATACGGCGTCTTTTCATCAAAGGCGATATTTGAAATTTCGGCTATATAGCGCGCAAGCGGAGCTAAGCCGCGGAGTTTTTGGTCCGGGAGGCAAAAACAACCCATTTTCAGCTGCAGATTCGGGAGTACGACGCACAAATTCGCATTTCCGCAGCGCTCGCCTATGCCGTTTACCGTCGCCTGCACCAAAAGCGCCCCGTTTTTGACCGCGCACAGGCTCCCCGCCACGGCGAGCCCGTTGTCGTCGTGGCAGTGGATCCCCAGGGGGATATCAATGTATTTTGCCGCGGCGGCGGTTATTTCGCCGATTTTTTCGGGCATTGTGCCGCCGTTCGTGTCGCACAGGGTTATCGCCGAAGCCCCCGCTTCAGAAGCGCTCTGCAGCACTTCGAGGGCATACCCGAAATTGTCATTGTACCCGTCGAAGAAATGCTCGGCGTCAAAAAACACGGTTTTTTGGCTGTCTTTGAAAAATTTTATCGAATCGGAGATTATGCGTAGATTTTCCTTGGCGGTCGTTTTTATGATTTTTTTGACGTGCAAAAGCCAGCTCTTGCCGACCAAGGTGACAATTTCGGTTTTGGCGCCGGCTGTGCGCGTCAGCGCCTCGTCGCTTTGGGGGCTTGCTTTTGCCCGGCAGGTCGGGCAAAAGGCGCAAAGCTTGGAATTTTTCAGATTCAAATCCGCCGCTTTTTCAAAAACTTCCTTATCCTTGGGGTTCGAGCCGGGGTTTCCCGCCTCGATATACGGTATGCCGAATTCGTCCAAGGCCGCGATGACGCGCAGTTTGTCCTGGGTTGTAAACGATATCCCGGGGCTTTGCGCGCCGTCGCGCAGCGTGGTATCGTATAACTCGATTTTCATAAGAATTGAACCCCTCCTTATCACTCCGCGTTTTCTATTTTTATCTGGTTCAGGCAGTCCAGCATGGCGATCGCGCTCGCTTTGATTGTGTCGACGTCGGTCGCACTTGAGGTATATGTCTTATCAACGTATCTGACCTGTATCCTGACCCTGCCCATGGCCTGCCCGCCCTGGGATATGCTGGTTATTTTGTATTCGAGAAGCTTCACCCGGAAATCCGCGATTTCTCCGATGGCGGTGTACAGCGCGTCTATGGGGCCGTTTCCGGTCGCGGTTTTTGTGAATATATGCTCGCCGCATCTGATCTTGACCGAGGCGCTCGGGAAAATATCGCTCGATATGACCTGGTAATTCACAAGCTCATACATTTGGGCCTTTTTTTCCGCGCTCCCGGTTTTGACCAGAAAGTCCTTCATCAAGTAGTAGACGTCGTGGTAGTATATCTCCTTCTTTTTGTCGGCCAATTCCAAAAAGTTTTGGTGTACCAGCTCAAAATCGGCTTCGCTCAAATCGTTTAAACCCATGCGCTTCATAGTGTTTTTCAAAGCTGCCCGGCCCGAGCGCGCGGTCAGCACTATTTCCATGTCCTCAAGGCCCACATCTTTGGGATTGATAATCTCATATATGGCCCTCGATTTCAACAGGCCGTCCAAATGGATGCCCGAGGAGTGCGCGAAGGCGTTGTCCCCCGTTATCGCTTTGTTGACCTGCACGTCAAATCCC
>WQXD01000313.1 GCA_009785015.1 Oscillospiraceae bacterium
CACAGCATTTTCATGCGCTGTCAGTCTGTCATTCATCCAACCATTGTAGAAAAAGGTCTTGATTTGAGAGTCTACGCGGAGCCGCCAATCGGCAAGCGGTTGTTGGGCGATCCCGTCAGGCTTTATCAGGCGTTGATGAACCTTCTTTCCAATGCCGTAAAATTCACAAATTCAGGCACGGTTAAAATGTCGTCAACAATAACAAAGTCAGACGATAGTAAAACAACGGTGTATTTTGAGATAAAAGACAGCGGTATTGGAATGACCGCCGAGCAAACAGACAAAATTTTTGACCCGTTTGTACAAGCGGATTCAAGTACGACACGAAATTACGGCGGAACAGGGCTTGGCTTGCCGATAACAAAAAAAATCGTGGAATTGATGGGCGGTACGCTGACGGTTGAAAGTATACTCGATTCCGGCAGTACGTTCAGCTTTGAGCTTGCGTTTGAAACCATAGAAGCGTCGGGTGATATGCCGGAATATACAGATATCAGTGTAATTGAAAAACCTCATTTCGACGGTTTGGTCTTAATATGCGAAGATAACCCAATGAACCAACGGGTCATATCCGAACATCTCGAACGTGTGGGGCTTCGCTCTGTTATTGCTGAAAACGGTAAAATAGGCGTGGATATGGTGCAGGAGCGTATACAAAAGGGAGAGCCGCCTTTTGAAATGATATTTATGGATATATTCATGCCGGTGATGGATGGGATCGAAGCCGCCGAAAAAATCGCAGCGCTTGGCACAGGTACGCCAGTTGTGGCGATGACCGCCAATGTGATGACAAGCGAATTGGAAAATTACAAAAAATGCGGAATGAATGATTGCGTGGGCAAGCCGTTCACGACGCAGGAATTGTGGCGGTGCCTGTTAAAGTATCTCACCCCCGTCAGCGTGTCCGTTGAAAGCGAAGCTGAACAAGCGCAGGAGTATGATGAATTGCAACAGATGTTGCGGGTAAGATTCGTAAAAGACAATCAGAATAAATACGCTGAAATCGCCCAAGCGATAGCCGCCGGGGATATAACGCTCGCGCACAGACTGGCGCACACCTTAAAAGGCAACGCGGGACAAATCAAAATGTCCGCGTTGCAAAACGCCGCCGCCGAAATTGAAGCAATGTTAAAAGACGGGACAATCCCGGAAAAAGAAAAAATGGATAATCTCGAAAATGAAATATCAGCCGTACTCAATGAATTAAAACCGTTGCTTGATAACTCTGCGGATAAAGAAAAAACAGAAAACATGAGGGCGGAACAAATACGGGCATTGTTTGAACGGTTGGAGCCTATGCTCGAAAATTACAACTCGGAGTGCGTGAACCTGCTCGACGAAATCCGCGCCATACCAAAAGCGGAGGAACTCGCAAACCAAATAGAGGATTACGATTTTGAATCGGCGGCGGGGACGCTTGCCGAATTGAAAAGGGGTTTAAAATAAAGTTATGGGCGAATTAAAGAAGAACAGCATACTCATTGTGGACGATGAAAACGCCAACATTATGGCGCTGACGCATATTCTCGGCTCCGAATATACCGTTTTCACGGTCAAAAACGGGCCGACTGCCATCAAGGTAGCCGAAAAGCAATTGCCCGATGTCATCTTGCTCGACATCGTCATGCCCGAAATGGACGGATACGCGGTCATCGCCGCGTTGAAAAATAATGACAGAACAAAAAATATCCCTGTAATTTTCATCACGGGGTTGAGCAACGCCGATGACGAGGAAAAGGGATTGTCTTTGGGCGCGGCCGATTACATAGGCAAGCCGTTCAGCCCCGCCATTGTGAAATTGCGGGTCTTGAATCAAATCAATCAAATCAATTTGACGCGCCTGATTATCGAAAAAGAAACCGCCGAAAAAACAAGCCGCCAAAAAAGCGAGTTTCTCTCGCGCATGAGCCATGAAATGCGTACTCCGATGAACGCCATCATGGGTATGACCGCTTTGGCAAAGAGCGCCGGCAATACCGAAAAGCGGGACGATATGCTCGACAAGATCAACAGCGCGTCCGGGCAGCTGCTGAAGCTGATCGACGATGTGCTCGATATGTCCGACATTGAGGACAACAAGCTGCGCCTGTCCTGCTCGGAGTTTTCTTTCGCGGTCATGATACGCGATATTTTAAACAAGGCCGACCCGGATATAAGAAAAAAACAGCAATCTTTGACGACCGATATTGACCCGTCCATCCCCGATACTCTTTTGGGAGATGAAAAGAGGCTCACGCAAGTGATCTTGAATCTGCTCTCAAACGCGATAAAGTTTACGCCGGAACAACGCTCGATACAGATAAACGCCTTTGTCCGCGAAGTGGCGGAAGAAACGCTCATAATGCAAATAGAGATGATCGACAACGGCATAGGGATGTCAAAAGAACAACAGGAAAGTCTTTTTGTCCCGTTTGAACAGGCGGACGGCGGCATAAGCAGAAAATACGGCGGGGTGGGTTTGGGTCTTGCCATCGCCCATCACATTGTCGGACTTATGGGCGGTGAGATATGGGTCGAATCGGAGCTTGGCAAAGGGTCAAAGTTTATGTTCACAATCAAAACGCAGATCAAATCACCCGAAACAAAAGCCGATTCCCCGATTTCCCTTGACGGCAAAAAGCTGCTGTTGGTCGAAGATATGGAAATAAACCGCGAAATCGTCATGGCTATACTTGAAGATACCGGGCTGCAAATCGTATGCGCGGAAAACGGGAAGGAAGCATTGGATATGTTTTCTGCCGCTCCCGGGCAATATGACGTCATTCTCATGGATATAAATATGCCCGTGATGGACGGCTTGGAGGCTGCGCGGCGAATCCGCGCCCTCGGCGCGCCGGAGGGCGCGCGCATTCCGATCATCGCCATGACGGCAAACGTGCTTATGAGCGAAGTGGAAAAGTATCTTGCGGACGGTATGACGGACCACATAGGCAAGCCTGTTGATTTTGACAAACTGCTGAGTAAACTCTATAATTACATAAAATAATATATACTAACATTAAAAATACGGTAGGACAAGAATAGTCTCCTGTAAAAATAGTTGTATTCGAATCTAACTGTGTAGCTTAGCGTTTTCGAACGCTTCTATCAACCGCTCTTTCGGCAAACGGCTTTTCAGATAGAGCCGACTGCCTATGGGGATTGTGACAGTATTATTTTCGGCTTTATTTATTGAGATTTCCTCACCGAGGTCTTTCATCAAACCGATGTTTTCCACCCCGAGTGGGATTTCAATATTTCCGCTCCCCGAAGCGTGCCAATATACCGCGTAGCTTTCGCCGTTTCTCTCGAATACAAACGCTCTGACATTTTTATTGCCGCCGGCCGCTCCGGTTATTTCGTAATACGGGATAAGTTCGTACTCCTTATTCTCGTTTATAAGCAGGATATGCTCCTGCTCCAAGTTTTTCAATCCTTCTTTTTGTTTTTCTGTCAGCCACTTTTTCGCCCTCACATCTTCCCAGCGTCTTATGACTTCAAAATTATCCGGAGTGCGCGGATGGTTTGCAAAAGTCTCCAAATTTACCTGCAACCCCACGGGGCAGTCCCAAGCCGCCGCTCTGCTTGTGGCGTATTCCCACATATCGGGTTGGGTCTCAGGTGCCCAGTACCCCCACCAGCCGAAATTGATTCTCGTGAAGTCTTGGCGCATTCGCGGCGCTTCCTCACATGGAAAACGGCGTATTTTTTCCTTGAATACCTCCGGCGGGAAAACGTCGAACGCATTGCCTCCGCTCAACATATGCCAACTGAAATGCGCCTTTGCCGCACCTTCCGTAAACAGCGGAGGGGGAGATAATTTCTTGTAAATGCGGTATTGAGCGTTTGGAACGTGAAATCCGCACGGCGTGTTTACTCCTTCGGAACCGTCGAAATATACGAACTTGAAACCGGTATTGTAAGCGTCTGCGATTTTTTCCGCGATTTCGTCCTGTAAGCTCGAATTTTGATCGAGATATACGCTCGTCGCACCGAATTCGCTCACATCAAGAATCCCGAAAATGAGTCCTGCCGGATATGTTCCAATTTCGGTCGCGAACGCCCCGCGCTCAATCCCGGTGAAACAATAGGGCGGCTCTGTTTTATATCCCGTATATGTAACCAGTTCGCCGCCGATTTTAAGTACACGGCATCTGTCGGCCATGACTGAGACCTCGGGGTTTTGTTCCGTATATATTACCGTATCTTCTTTGTTAAACGGTCGCGCGAGCGTAAAACGCGTCGTGATATTCAGACGGTGGTCGGCTGAGGGAGTGACATATCTGCTTAAAA
>WQXD01000314.1 GCA_009785015.1 Oscillospiraceae bacterium
AATCCGCGTTTTCGTTCGCCCGCTTCTCCTAAAAACGTCGTCATTCTGCGCGACGGCATTTGCACCCAGCCCTCGGGGTAACGCGAATTTACCCAAGCATTGATATACCGCAGAAACTCTGCCCTATATTCGTCCGGCTGTAGAGAGAACCATGTTATCTCGTCGTATCCCCATGCGAAAATATTATTTAAGTCCGGGGTGAACTGCCCCGGGCTTTTTGACACGCCGAAATTATCGAACTCGACCAAAAACGGCACGCCGCCTTTGTTTTTCCCCCAAATACTGTCGGAATACCCTTCTTCAACTACGCATCTCATGGGTTCGCCTTTTGCCGGCGGGACGCCCGGGTGTGCGTCCCCTACAGCCCCCGTGGCGGCGAAGCCGTCGGGGGCTTGCATCACCTCGCGCAGTCTTATCGGGAACGAATTAAAATCAAAGACAGACTGATTATCGGGCGCGATGATCCCGTGGCAGTGCGCGTCGCAGATCACATAGCCGCGCCTTGCGTGCGTTTTCGCGTATTCGCGCACTTTTAATACAAGCTTCTGCCACATTTCATAGTTTTTATCAAGTGCGCCGATCAACCAAACCTGCCCGAAGTGTATTGCCTCGATACCGCAGTTTATATACATACAGGCTCTGTAATATATCCACATCTGACCTTCGAGCGACATGATATTGGGAACCCCGGTATTTTTTCCCCAGTGATCGTCAAAGCGTTTGTCGGGGAACGACATTTTTTCAAGTGAAAAACACCGGTTCTCGACCGGCTGCCCAAATGCTTCGAATACCCATTTCGGAACAGGCGTATTCTCGCAGAAATCTTTATAAACGCACTCGAACACGCAGCATTGCAATATAAACTCAGGATCGTATTTATGACAAAGCTCGGCGCGTTCGCGGCACTTTTTAAAATGCTCCGCGTCGTCGACTACGCTCCACACATACGCTGCCCTGCCGATAAATTTTGCGCCCTCGTTTTTGAGCATGCGCAGATCGTCCTCAAGAGTATCCGTCTGCCCCTCCTGAGTATCGAGCAGGCTTGTATGGGATACGGCGCGGGAAAGATAATTATTCAAGACTTCGCGCGGTATAGACTTAGGAAAATCAAAATCTATGATCATGATATAGAATATATCCCCCTTGTTATATTTTATATTTTTTTGATTTTATATTATCATAATCGTATAAAAAAAACAAGTAATTTTATGCAATTTTTTTTTTGAAAAGTATTGCAAAAGATTATTTACTGTGATATAATAGAAACAGAAATATATAAAATGGCGAAATTTTTTATGTATCCGAGGTGATTTTAAATAGATATAGCAAATAAGAATTTGTGGAAACTGTTTGAAATAGGCGGGGAGCCGGTTTATCTGACAGAAACAATGGTTTCAACTTGGGTAGTTATGGCGGTACTGATCGGTTTCGCGGTTTTTGTGCGCGTAAAATTAAAATCTTTCAAAGATGTTCCGACGGGATTTCAAAGTCTGGTCGAAACGGCTGTTGACATGATGACGAATCTGGTCAGGAGCGTGCTGGGAGATAAGCTGAAAATTTTAGGCGGATATTTTTTCGCGATCTTCGCGTTTATTCTTGTTTCGAATTATGTCGGCATAGTCGGGCTCAAGCCTCCCACAAGCGATATTGCGACTACTCTGCCGCTCGGGCTCGGGACTTTTGTTTTTATCCACATTGCCGGAGTCAGGTTTCAGAAGGGCATCTATTTTAAAGCATATCTGAAGCCCATATTTATATTTCTGCCCATGAATATCATCGCCGAGCTGTCCAGACCGGTATCTCTGGGATTCAGGCTTTTCGGGAATATACTGGGCGGGGTTATTTTATCGGTCATCGTTTACTCGATGCTGCCGACTGTTTTACAGTTCGCGCTGCCCGGGGTGGTGCATCTCTGGTTTGACTTATTCGTGGGCGCGCTGCAGGCTTTCGTGTTTACTATGCTCAGCCTTACGTTTATAGGTTTAAAAACCGAAACGGAATAATTTTTGATATTATTATTTTAAAAAATATAATATAGAATTTTTATAATTACAGGAGGAAAATTTTCATGGAAGATCCATTAGGCTATGTATTAGGTATGTCCGCGCTCGGAGCGGCTATTTGTTCACTGTCGGGGCTCGGTTCAGGTTTGGGGCAGGGGTTTGCCGCGGGTAAGGGCGCAGAAGCCGCCGCGCGTCAGCCGGAAGCCAGAGGAACTATTCTGAGTACGATGCTTGTCGGATGCGCGGCAGCAGAAACGTGCTCCATTTACGGATTGATCATTGCGCTCATGTTACTCTATGCAAATCCGTTTCTTCAGTATATCACGTAAATTTTGATGTATATTTTTTGTAGGGAATGCCCGGCGGGCATTCTGCGGACGCGCATTGCGCGCCCCTACACATTATTGCAAGGGGGAGTAAAAATTGCCTCATAAGATTTTTTCGGTAATGACCGTGACCGTTGCGACGTTTTTGCTTTTGACAATCATCGTCGTGGTGTTTGCGTCGGTGACCGACGACACTATCGTAGAACTGGGGACCATTCTGCATTTTGACGCGGCTTTGCTGGCAAAGCTCGCAATACAGTGGTTCAATATCCTTCTGCTTACGTTTGTTTTGATACGCATATTATATAACCCTGTAAGACAGTTCATGATCAACCGCGCCGAGCGGATACAGGGAGATATAGAGTCTGCGAAAAAGAACAATCAGGAAGCGCAGGAGCTTAAGGCAAAGTACGAAAACATTCTGGCAAACGTCGACAAAGAAACCGAGGAGTATAAAGCCCGCAGACACCGCGAAGCCGTCGAAGAGCATGACCGGATCATATTCGAAGCTCAGGAACAGGCGCAGCACTTAAAACTGAAGGCTGAAGAAGAAATAAAAATACAGCGTGAAAACGCCGCAGACGATATAAGAAAGCAGATCATCGAGATCTCGACGCTTATGGCGGCGCGTTTTGTCGAGCAGTCAATGGACAGAAAAACACATGACAAGTTTATAGACGACGCGCTGAAAGATTGGAGCGGACAGATATGACAAGTTTGATCGATCGTTATGTCAACGACTTATTTGATTATGCAGTAGCAAACAACCAGTTAGAGAATTATATCAAGTATGCCGAGCTAATTATCCACAGGATCGACGTAGATTTCGACGGAAACAGATATGTTCCCGACGAGATATATGATTTTCTGGATATTTTGCCGTACGGGGACGCCAACGCCGTTATATCCAAGTTTTTCGAGAAAGCGTGCGAGCATATGGGTCTTCTGGACGTGAAGATTTTTTCGGCGGTGCATCTCAGCTTTGTTCAGGAGACAGCCATAAAAAACAAATTGGTCGAAATGTTCGGGCAGGCGATAAGCCCGCCGATCAAAATAGTCGACAAATCACTGATAAGCGGTCTTCGCATATCCGTCGGGGAACACACGATAATAGATAATACAGTCAAGACAGGGCTTGCGGAAATGAAAAAAAACGTATATAAGGAGGTGTATTTAAAACAATGATTCTAAATACATCAGATGAGCTTGTGAATCCATCCGAAATCGGTATCATAAAAGACGAAGTTTTAAAATTTAATCATTCGGCTAAGGCAAGCCAGACCGGACGTGTGACCCAGGTGGGCGACGGAATAGCGCGCGCGCACGGTCTGAACGACGTCATGAGCGGTGAATTGCTTGAATTTGAAAACGGGACTATGGGGATCGCGATGAATCTTGAAGAAGATAACGTCGCAATAGTCATGCTCGGGGCGTCGGAAGGCGTGAACGAGGGAGATTTTATCAACCGCACGGGCGAGATCGCGAGGGTTCCCGTGGGGGATTCGCTTCTGGGAAGGGTTATTGACTCTCTGGGTCAGCCCATAGACCAGAAAGGTCCGGTGGCGTCTAACAAGTACAGACCCGTCGAGCGCATTGCGCCCGGGGTTTTGGCTCGCAAGGCAGTCAACGTGCCTCTTATGACAGGGATAAAAGCCGTGGACTCGATGGTTCCCATCGGGAGAGGTCAGCGCCAGCTGATCATCGGCGACAGACAGACGGGCAAAACGGCGATTGCCGTGGATACTATCATCAATCAAAAAGACAACGGGGTCTATTGCGTTTATGTCGCAATAGGTCAGAAAACCTCGACGGTCGCGGCAATGGTCAACACATTGCGCAAGTACGGCGCAATGGATTACACCACGGTTGTTTCGGCAAGTGCGGCGGAGGTTCCCGCCATGCAGTATTTTGCGCCGTTTTCGGGCTGC
>WQXD01000315.1 GCA_009785015.1 Oscillospiraceae bacterium
ATGGACAGGAAAAATGATAATATAAATGATATATTGACTGCATATATTGAACGCATTTACGGGTACAGCATAAAAAACACTTTTTCCCGCGATGAAGCCGACGAACTTTCGCAGGAAATTTTGTTTACCGTTATAAAGCAATACCCAACGCTCTCGGATATAGAAAAATTCGAACCGTGGCTGTGGGGAATAGCGGGCAACGTGACAAAAGTATTCAAACGAAAACAAGGGAGACAACGCGCGATGTATTCCTATGATTCGCATGAATCGCTTGAAAAATTATTGCTGCATACAGACGAATATTCATTTATAAACGAAGAAATATACGGGCAAATGCGAACAAAAATAACGCAGTTATCGAAGATATACAGGGATATTATCGTCCTTCATTATTATGATAATTTATCATGCCGCCAAATCGCTGAAAAGTTAAATATACCCGAAGGCACCGTAACATGGCGGCTGTCCGAGGGGCGGAGAAAACTTAAGGAGGAGTATATGAATACGAATACACCAGTAAGCGCGTTAAAACCGGTTTCATTGAACATAGGCATACACGGCAACGGCAATTATAACGGCAAAGACAGACCGTTCCCCGGCACTTTAATCGACGACGCTTTATCGCAGAATATATTATATAACTGCTATTATGAAGCGAAAACGGTTGAAGATTTATCGAAACTGTGCGGCGTTCCGGCGTTTTATATCGAAAACGCAGTAAACAGGCTGATAAAACGTGAAGCACTGACGGAATCGGTGAAAGGTAAATATCAAACCGACTTTTTAATCTACGGCGATGAACAATCAGAATATGCCGAAAAAACTTCAGGCATTATTGGCGAAATTGCGGACGAATTCTGCGGAACTTTAAAAAAATTCACGGAGGCAGTATTAAAATTAGACATATATACAGCCGAAAAACCCATAACCGAACTATATTATTTATTCGGTATTCTCGTAATGGAGTATTTGAACGGAAAATATAATCCGTTAAAAAGTGTTCCGTATAAAGTCAAATATGACGGAAACGAGTGGAAATATATAGGGCATATTGAGGGAGCGAAAAAGAATTCCGGAATGGGCATACAAAAAAGCCTGAACCTGGGCAGCGAGGGCGGGTGTGCGCATTATGTATATAATTTTGCCGGGTTCGCATTCCGTCCGATGATGTATGATACTCAGATAAACGTGTGCGAAAAAATATTTTTCAAACGTGAACTTTCGGAAAAAGAGAAAGAACTCGCCGCAAATCTAATCAAGGACGGGCAGTTAAAATGCCGCAGCGACGATGAAATTGTCGTTGATATACCGTTTTTAACAATAGCGCAGAAAAAGGAATTTGACGTTTTGGCGGATAAGTATTTCGCAGATATTGCTCCTAAAATCGCCGATGTTGTTAAAAGATATACGGACGGTTATATCAGGTTATTTCCGAAGCATTTGAAAGAAGATGCCGAGCAAGCAATGTATTTCTTTTTTATCGGCGGATTTTGCGCGAACATGGTTATGATTGCCCAAGACAAAAATCTGCTTGATAAACCGTCCCCGAATAATTGCTGCGATGTGATTGTTCAATTCAAATAATAGATAACACTTAGTCAGCCACGCAGACCTGTCTAAGCACATGAAGATGGGCAAGGAGAGCCAGAAGCACAAGCGTTTCTGGCTCTCTCAGTCCTGATGTCTTGCTTTCCATTATATCGTTTATAAATTAGCGGATATAACGCTTGCAATTTAGCGGATGATATGATATACTGATAAGCGACGAAAGAGGTGTATCATATATTTCGTCGAAATTTAGGAGAAATTCAAAATGAAACGGATATTTAAAGCATATAAAGACTTAATCGGCATAATATTTGCCGAGGCTCCGATAATGGTCGTGATCACTTTTGTATGCACAATCGTCAGCGGATTGTTGACCCCGATAGGAGTTTATGTCAACCAGAATGTTTTCGACGGAGGGCTGGCAGTCGCAAAAAACGAAATGACTTTCGCGAATTATTCCGTTTATCTTGTGCTGTTCGTAGTTATTGCCCTGTTGCCGTCTGTTGTCGGCGGAATTGTGTTTAATTATGTCCAGCCCCGTTCGCTTTTGATTTTACGGACGGCGTATAAGGCCCGTATGCTGAAAAAACTCAAAACGATGAAATACGAACACTTTGAGAGTGAAGCGTCCGCGGAAATCATCGACAAAGCATATAACAGGGCCGAAAGCTCTGCAAGGCATCTTTGGCCCATGTATGTTCATTGGAGGGGAGCAGCATTGATTGCAAGCATTGGGACGCTCGGATATATTTTAAGCATTCGATGGTGGCTTTTGTTTACGGTGATGATTCCGTTTATACTTGAAACTATTATATCTTCAAAAACAAATTACAATATATACACCGAACTTGAAACATACTGGAAAAAAGAGCGTAAATACAGCACGCTCGGCTGGTATTTGAGGTCAAGGGATTTTTCAAAAGAATTGAAAGCGTATGGAAATTATGATTATTTGATCGACACATATAAAAACAGGCTGAACGAGAGAAACCGCGACTACGAACGCTATTATTTCAAAAACATCCGTGAAATTTTACTTGGCGGCAATATCACAAAAATCGGTTCAATCGCAAACGTGATTATATTGCTCGTTTTGTTTGTAAACGGGCAAATGTCGGTGGGATTATTTATCGCTATGACAGCTCTGATGTTCGGCGGTATATACGGAAATTTGGAAGGTGTCGCGGGATTTTTCAAATGGTCGGGGTTTCATATAAATTCTTATGAATTTTATGATAAATTTTTCGATTTGTCCGACGAATCCGAAGGAACGGAAAAAGATTTGCCGGAATCGTTCGATATTGAGTTCAAAAACGTATGGTTCAAATATCCCGGCACGGAAAAAGATATATTAAAGGGCCTGACATTCAAGATAAACAACGGCGAAAAAGCGTCGATTGTGGGTGAAAACGGCGAGGGCAAGTCCACTATGATTAAATTGCTGCTCGGTCTTTTTTCGCCCGACAGCGGAGAAATATCGGTAGGCGGCAAAAAGCTGGACGATTACCCGCTGAGTGTGCGTACAAAAATATTCGGGCCGGTGTTTCAGGATTTCCCGAGATACAGCATAACTTTAAAAGAAAATATCGACATTGGCGATGTTGACGAAATCGAAAACTGCGAAAAAATAAAAGCTGCGGCAAAAAAGGGCAAAGCCGACGAATTTGCTGAAAAGTTCGGAAAAAGTTATGACACGCTGCTCGGCAGGGATTTTGAGGGCGGAGTCGACATATCCGGCGGTCAATGGCAGCGCATAGCACTCTCCCGCGCCTTCATGGGCGGCAAGCCGATACTATTGCTTGACGAACCGACTTCGCAGCTTGACCCGATGGCGGAAGCCGATTTATATAACGAGTTCGCGGGAATGGTCGAAAACAAAACCGCGGTATTTATAACCCACAGGCTCGGTTCGACTATGATAACCGACAGGATTTTTGTCATCAGCGGCGGCAAAATCGAAGAATCCGGTACGCATGGCGAATTGATGCAAACGGACGGCATATATTCGAAAATGTTCAACGCGCAAAAGCAATGGTACAAGCATAATGGGGAGGAGACTGCCGAAAATGTTTAAGAAAAAAAAGAAACCGGAAGAAAAAAAGCCCGTATATGAAATTAAATTTGACGACTACACGGCAGTTTTCGAGAAAGATATATTAAAAGAAAATCCTCCGAAATTGGCATATTTGAACCGGCTCTTTAATTATGTTTTTTCATCGGCGAAATTTATGTGCGGAATCTTTTTAAGCCTTGCGATAATTTTAAGCGTACTGCAGCCTGTGACCGCGTTTATATGGGGTAAATATATCGACGGCACAAACACATATTCCAAGATAGCAGAGCCGCAGACGGTTCAGCTGATTTCATTGATCGGCCTCGCGGCGTTATATTGGTTCATCGGATTTGCAAGCAATATGATAAACCGTTATCTTTACGGCGGCGAAGATATCGAGCGTTTGAGCAAAGTGCAGGATCACCGCCTGCAGGAGAAATTCCAGGCAAAACTTTTCAAAAAAATCTCTAAACTCTACCCGGATTATATGGAAGTGCCGAAAATCAACGATATAATCAACCGCAGTTTTGATTCGATGGGCGGCGAATGGAGTTCGCTGCAAAGAGGCGTTATAATCGAAGGCTATGTCATAATAGCAAAAATAATTTCTGTCATTATGGTCGCCGCTTCACTCTATATTTTCA
>WQXD01000316.1 GCA_009785015.1 Oscillospiraceae bacterium
AAGTGAGAGAAGAAATGGCAAAATCCGCACCTGAAGCCGGTGAAGCTCCGGAGGCCGAGGCGGAACCGGATATGCCGGAAATAATCAGCGAAGCGCAGCGAAGGGCGCTGTTCGCGAAAGCCGACAACGCGACCGTGCACGAAGTCATATTTGAGTTCGGGTACGAAAGCACGAAGACCATACAAAAGAAAGATTTCGACGCAATCCTCAAGCGGCTCGCCGACATAAAGCTGGCCGCGGACGACGAAACAGGCGAGGCGACCATGAACGCGCACATGAAGGAAACTTTGCCGGAAGCCGATGACGAACCGTTCGACGACAGCCTGCCGTGGGAGACAGGAAACGATTGGTCAGCATAAGCCAAAATAAAACATACACAGGGGCGGCGGGTGGTTGCTGCCGCCCCGAGGAAAGGAGGCAACTTATGAGGGAAAGTCTCGTATTTTACAAAAGTTTTTACGAAGCGATAGAATGCTTACCGGAGGATGAACAATTAAAGGCATATAAAGCCATAATGGAATATTCGCTTAACGGCGAAGAACCGAACGTGGATGGCGCAGCCAAGGCCATATTCAAACTCGTCAAGCCGCAAATTGATTCAAACAATAAACGATATGAAAACGGCAAAAAGGGGGCAGGATTCGGGGACACGGGCGGCAAACCGAAGGATGAAGCTCCAAGCGAACCCCAAGATAACCCCAACGAAACACCTAACGAACCCCAAGGCGATACCAAAGCGACCCCAACAGAACCCCAAGACGACCCCACCGAAACCCCTAATGTAAATGCTAATGTAAATGCTAATGCTAATGTAAATGTATCTGATAATGATTCTGATCCTGTATCTGATAACGAGGGAGAGAGTGGCGCTGCCGCGCCCGCACCGGCTGAGATAACGCGTCATAAGTATGGCGAGTACGGGTGGGTAACGCTGTCCGACGACGAACGGGAACGGCTCATAAGGGATTACGGAGAGGACATAGTCGCGTACTACGTCAAATACGTCGATGAAGCGGCGCAGGGAACTAAAAACAAAAACAAATGGCGGGATTGGAATCTCGTCATACGCAAGGCCATCCGCGACAAATGGGGCACTTACAAGCCGCCGGACATACCACCCGACGTACCGTCAAACGGGTACGATTGGTAAGCGGCGACTAAAAAAAACAGGAGGGGGCAAAAATGGCCGAAACACTACAAACAAAAGCACAGGCGTTCGTGGACGCGGTAATAAGCAACATCGAGCGCACGCGGGCGAAAGACGAACAGGACTACATCGACGGCGAAGGGCTGCTGGTGTGCCGGCAATGCGGTACGCCCAAGCAAGCGAGGCTCGAGCTGCCGAACATCGGCGAGCGGGTAGTGCCGATCGGGTGCGAATGCGCTATGGAAAAATACGCCGCCATCAAAGAAGCGGAGCGCAGGGCCGAATGCGAACGGTACCGGCAGAGGTACATCGACCTGGAGAAGTGCCGGAAGTACCGGTTCGCACAGGACGACGGGCGGAACGCGGGGATAACGGCGGTCATGCAAAAGTACGCGAACAATTTCGGAGCGGCGCTGGCGCAAAACATCGGGCTATTGCTGTACGGAGGCGTGGGCACGGGCAAGACATACTACGCCGGGTGTATCGCGAACCAACTGATCGACGACGGTTACAGCGTCGTGATGACGAGCATATCGCAGATAGTGGAGTACACGGGCGAGTTCGCGAAGAGCAGGGCAAAAAAAGACGACTACGAAGAGCACCTGGACAAATCAGACCTGCTGATACTCGACGATCTGGGCGTGGAGCGGAACACGGAATACATGGAGGAGCGGATTTACACGGTGATAAACAAGCGATACGGGAGCGGCAAACCGCTGATAGTGACGACGAACCTGAGCAAAAACCAGATACAGACGCCGCAGAGCATGGAGCGGCAGCGGACATACGACAGGATCGTGGAGATATGCAAGGCGGTAGAAGTACCGGGGTCATCGCGTAGGGTTGAGAATTCGAACAAGCTGCAAAAAACATTTGCGGAAATATTTGGAGCGTGAGGAATATGAGCATATTGAACGAGGTTGTAAGCGGAATCCCCGTGCAGTGGTTGAGTTTGGCCATACTGATCGTGGGAATAATCTAAGTGATCCTGATGGCCCAAAACAGGCTCCGGAAACCATCATGTCAGCACGAGTGGAAAACGGAGCAGACAACGGAATACCACCTGGGCGGACGCGACGGAACGCCGATGTACCGCGTATATCTGTACAAATGCAGTCTATGCGGGAAATTCAAGAAAATCAAGATGTGAGCGGCGAAATTAAAGGTATCGAAATCGATAGGTTTAAAAGCCGAAAGTAAAATACCTCGAAAACGAGGTAATTGAAAGCAGAAAGGAAAGAATTATGCCAAAAAAATCAAAATATATGGATGAAGCGATACACAAAATATCAAAAATTTCGACTGTAATTCTATCAATCGCAATGGTGATGCTGTTCGCGCTCGCCGTTCTATTGCTTGATGGTTATTCATTTGAGACATTGCTTCGCCTATTCAAGGCGGCGTTGCTTGTAATATTTGTGGAAATTTTCAAAGAGCTGTATAAATTGTTTGCTCCAATATTTAGCAAAAACAACAAGTTTTGAAAGCAGAAAGGGATAAAATATGGAAGCCAGACACACATACCGGGCAAAGGCGCTTGACAGCGGCGAATGGGTGACAGGATATTACCTGCACCATGACGAAATAAACAAAGACTATATATTAACAGGCAAAAGCAAGTTGTACGCTGTCGATTTATCGCACCCGCATTTGCGGGCGGATGGGTTTGAGTGGATATTTGTTGACGCGGCCACATTGTGCCGGTGCACGGGGCTAACGGACAAAACCGGGACACTCATATACGAAAACGATATAATATTAACGTTCCTCGGCGACGTCGGCGTGGTGAAGTACGGGAGCTTCAATCCGGTTGTCGTTATAGAATTTCTGGAGAAAAAAGGGATAACCAAAAAGCACGATGTGTTCGGCCTTTACGTCAAGATGGCAATCGGCGAGGATTGTTTGCTGCCGGCTCTCGCGCCTATAGAAGTCATCGGGAATGTGTTTGATAATCCCACCCTTTTGGAATGCGAGGAGGCAAAAGTATGAGCAAAAGGACGAGCAAAAAGATAACGCACCTGACCGGCGTCACAGCGGTGCTGCTGGTGCTGGTGTATGTGTACTTCACGGCAAGCGCAACGGCGCCGCACGTAGCGACTGCAGGGACGATGTACGCGCCGGGAGGTATCATAACCGCGGTGGGCGAAACAGCGGCATACAGCGCAAGCACAGCGACGGTACGATACGCAGACCTGCGCACGATGTCGCCGGACGTGATATCGACGTACAACCGTCAGGCGATCGTGGAGCTGATGGCGGGCGACACGCCGCCATCGCCGGTGGCCGTGGAGCCGGAAGCGGAAGCGGCAGGGTCCGCGCTGACGGAGGAAGAGAAGCGCATGATATCGAGAGTAGCGGTGAACGCTGATTTCACGGACGAAAACTCACTTCTGGCGACAATTCAGACAATATACAACAGACTGCATGACAGCAGGTTTCCCAATTCTGTGGAGGGGGTGTTACGGCAGCGTAACCAGTTCGAGGCCTGCGATGTAGTACACAAATACGCCGTTCCACACTATGACTACGACAGAATCGCCGCGCTGATAGATCGGGTATGGTCGGGCGAGGATATCTTCGGCGGTGCTAATGTGCTGTACTACAGCCACTACAGAGTGCCGTCGCACAAAATCTCACGTGGGCTGGTTTTCGTCAGCAGGTACGGACAGACGAATTTCTATCGTCAAAAGTGAGGGGAAAACAAAATGAACAAGCTAAGCAAATTTGACATATTCATGCTTGGATTAGTCGGCGGCATCGTCGGATCTGTCCTGCACAATATTTTGTCGGCTGTTGTCAGATTTTACTTCTTTGGCAATTGACACAACACAGCCGGTATTCCGGCGGAAAGGGAGTGAACATAGATATGGAATTTACGATACACAAGGATGAGATAGTGGAACTGTTCAAGTTCATCAAGGTGTCAGAGCGCACAGGGACAATATCTGATGAGCTTATTTTAACCATCGGCAAATTAATCGGATTTTTCGTTATGGTAATCGCTTAAAAAAAGTGGGCAAAAAAAGGGGCGGAGAAACGGGGAAAAAGCCGTATTCGTGCGACGACGGGGGTTGAAAAA
>WQXD01000317.1 GCA_009785015.1 Oscillospiraceae bacterium
TATTTTTTCGATAATAAACGAAAATCAAATAGTCATAGGAGGAAAATTCGATCCGACAATAGAAAATCTTGCGGATAAACCGGAAAAGAAAATAAAATTAGTGGATTACTACGAAAGGGAAGATCTGGCAATATTAAACGCTTTGCCAACGGCCGAGGGCGCGGTGAGCATTGCCATGCAGGAGCTGCCATCGGCTATTTCGGGCTGCAAGGTTCTTGTGATGGGGTACGGCAGGATAGGGAAAGTTCTTGCGCATAAATTAAACGGATTACATACAGAGGTTTACGTCAGCGCGCGCAAGCACGAAGATTTCGCGTGGATCGAAGCGTTCGGCCATAAAAGCGTGGGATATGAAGAAATAGATGAGTATTTAGAAGATTTTGACGTGATATTTAATACGATCCCGGCGCTTATGCTCGATAAAGACCGTCTGGAAAAAATAAAACCGGACGCGGTTATAATAGATTTGGCTTCGAATCCCGGCGGTGTAGATTTTAATGCGGCAAAAAATCTTGGAAAAAACGTTATATGGGCGTTATCGCTTCCGGGAAAATACGCCCCCGCGACAGCCGGAAAAACTCTTGCGAAGATTATAAAATTAATTATGGACGATTTGTTAAAAAACCCGGAAAGGAGCATATAGATTTATTATGGTAGGATATGCTGTATGCGGTTCTTTCTGCACGCATAAAAAAACTCTCGAAATATTAAAAAAATTTGTTGACAGCCAAATAGAGATAATGCCGATTTTATCCGAAAATTCCCGCACTATTTCAACGCGGTTCGGCAAAGCCGAGGATTTGGTGAAAAATATAGAAAATATAACAAAAAGAAAAATCGTGAGCTCGATAGAAGAAAGCGAAACAATCGGCCCGAACAAAAGCCTTGAAATCATGATCATCGCGCCTTGTACTGGCAATACCCTCGCAAAGCTCGCCAACGGGATCACTGACGGCTGCGTCACTATGGCGGCGAAAGCGCATTTAAGAAATCAAAAGCCGCTGGTCATAGGATTATGCTCGAACGACGCGCTTTCCGCGAATCTTATAAACATAGGGATCATGCTCAACAAAAAAAACGTGTTTTTCGTGCCCATGTATCAGGACGATACCGACGCGAAACCCGCTTCGCTCGTATGCGATATGGATCTTGTGATGAAAACTTATGAAATGGCATTGCAGCGAAAACAAATCCAACCGGTATTATATGGATAAATGTAGGGGCGGCGTTTTGCCGCCCTTAAAAATTTTTGATTCCTTAAAAAAAATTTAAAAAAAATTCACGAAAGATATAAAGTTTTTTTAATATCTGCCGATTAATATATAAATAGGACAAAATTTTATTTTGAAAACAAAATTTATTTTTGAGAGGTATCGAAATTATGGAAAATACAAGAAAAAGAATAGCGAAACGGCTATTGAGCTTTACTGTGATGCTTGCAATGCTCGCAGCGATGATACCGCTGGCGGCAATGCCCGACTCGCCGATAGCGATGGAGGTCGGGGCGTTTACGAATCAAAGTGATTTCGCTCCCGGCGGACATACTGTAACAGTGAATAACATAACGGCTACGGTTATTGCTTATAACCCAAGTGCCGCTACAGCTACAGTAGATGATATAAGCCTGCCTGCGAGAACTATGAGAGTTCAATTAAGCGGCACTCCTTCGGTGCCGACGCGAGCGTCGAGCCCGGGCACAACTCAAAATAATCAAAGCGGTACTCGCGGAACGGCGGGCCCCTATAATTATTTAATATACGCCAGAGCGAACGGGGGAAAACCTGATGAAGACGGAGTTGGTGGAGCTACATTCAAGGCAAACAATGATACTACAGGTTATAGACAAGGCGTAATGCCTAGTAGCGAGTTGATTACTAATCTTCACCTGCTTTATAATACCGGAACTGCAATAACCGGTGCTGCTGCGACCGTGGATTTGACTATGCCTGCGGGTGCAAATCAGGGAACCATAGTATTATACATTGGAATGAGAAGCCACAGATTAAACGTGACAAGCGGGGGAAGTAGCACGACTACACATATTGGGGCCACACAAACGACTACAAACGCTTTAACAATGAACGGCGTGCGAATGGAAGTTAAACACTCGGGGAACAGCCAATATTCCGGCGTTGCATCGTATGACCACATAGGTACGCTTAATCAGGGCGGAAGTATAACCACTTGGTTTGAAGCGGACTCGGCAGCTACGGGCGGAGTTGATGCCGCCACCGGAGCCAGTAACACCGGAAGTAATAACACTGCCGGTAATAATGCCCAAGATCACCGTTCTCCGAGATCGCCGGTTAAACAGGATGTACGGACGTTCCATTACTATTCCGGCGATACAGCAACCGGATCAGGATCTTGGACGATGGACATCGGAGGACCCGGCGCAATGATCCTCAGAGCGGAATTTTCCGGACTGCCATCGCTTGGAGGCGCCCTTTCCGCAAACGGTTTATCCGGTAACGCAACCGGCATACTTAATACTTCCGGCACGCATAGTTATACAGTGAATGTACCGTTAACCGGAACTACTTTGGCAAGCGGAAACCATGTGGTGAGTTTAGATTTAGGAGCGCTTCATGCTAACGGTTATCGTATAGATGGTGAAGAACCCACTGCGACGAAAGCGACAAGGGTTTTCCATCTTAACGGAGGCACCAATATATCCACAGCTACGCCTCGAAGCGTCAGATTTATTGTAACGCATACTACCGGAAATATAGGTACAGCAGGTTTGGCGGCATTGACCAATGCGACTACCGGCTTGAAGTTGGATTTTGCATTCCATTCTGACGTTGCGTTTTCTGCGGCGGCGGTATCGGGTGTGTCGGCAACAGGTACGGCGCGTTTCAATAATGCTGCGGAACTCGTTACGGTTACAGTAAATCTTGCAGGCACCAGAGACCCCGGAGGATATTATACGGTGCAGCTTACCGGAACCGGTTTGCCGCCGGCAACGACAGCCGACATAAGAATTATAAATACTGCCAGTCCAATGACTCAAACATGGACTATTTCCACAATTGACCCGAATATTGTGAAATATGGTTTAGGCGTGAAGATTGAATTCATAGCGGAAACTACAAACCCGACTCGTGAGCCATGGAGTAGAGAAAAAGAAGATTTAAGAGTAGCTGCTCATGCGATGTGGAGCAGTGCGACAGAGGGTAACGTTAGATTAACGTTGAGTTCGCCTGTGACTGAAGTAGCTAATAGAGTACCCGGTACTTACCGCATATCTTTGACAACAAACGGAACCGATCGAAGCGAATATAGGTTCTACCATAGCAGCGAACTTCGTGTGTTGCCGTTAAATCATAACTTTTCGCTGCCGTTTGCAGGGGTGGGAGAGTTGCAAAAAAATAATTTAGACGTGATTATTGATTTCTTCCCGGATATTATAACGGACAGAAACGGCATAGTAGCAACGGGAAAAATACAGGCGAACGCCGACAGAACAATAATAGATATCGATTTGCGCACGCCATTAGGCGCAGTAGTGGAGGATACCGGATATTATACCGTTGCCTTAATCAAAAAAGATGCAGACGATAAAGATATATTCTTAGAACGTACCGAACCCAGAAAATATACCCTGGACGGAAGAGTTGCGGATTCCGTAACTTTGGAATTGCTTGGCGCTATGGATATGGAAGATGTATTGGATTTGAAATTAAGCATAGGTTTCGACTCCGATACGGCGTATATTTATGAAATCGACTACTACAATGAAAATCTCGTTTTCGGCAGCGTGGTGAAATATGGCATAGACATACAATATGTTATTCTTAAACCGGGCGGCTATACTAAATTTAAAGACGCTCCCGAAAAAGCGAAATGGATACCGACCGCAAGCGGAGTTATTGATCTTACAAGACATATTCCGAAAAAAGGAACGGCTCCGGCAGGATCTGCGGCTATCGTGCTCAGATATATAGGAAGCGACGAGGCCGGCTTTATGGAAGAAACCGGCGCTGTAGTTGATCCGGTCACCAAAGTGATCACAAAATTCGCTTATAAAGAAGGCGATATCCCGCGCACCAAGAAGGGCGATGAATGGGTAGACGGATTTACGGGAGACTTTATCGAAATAAAACCGAGACCGTTTGACGCCGCTATGAAAGGCAAAGTAAAAGATTTTTATAATGTAGGCAGAATGATGTTCGTTAATGAAACCGGTAAAACTGTTGAAGTTTTATTCGGAATGGACAGA
>WQXD01000318.1 GCA_009785015.1 Oscillospiraceae bacterium
AATTTATAATAAAAAAACCGGCGATTCCGCTTATGATAATATTATATCACAAATATTCCGTTGCAGTCCCGCATATTATCCGTCGCAGTAAATATTTATCGCGTCGCGTAAAAACTCGGTACAACCGGGCGCGAGCTTATCATAATTGGCTTTGAACCGCTCGTCGGCAACGTACATTTCCGCTAACCCTTTATGGTATTCCCTGCTGTATTTGGGATAAAATACGCATAGCCATTGGCGGTGTATATCGCAGGCTTTTTGAGCCAATTCTCCCGCCGGGTCGTTTGTTTTAAATGCGGCTGTCAGCGTTTCCTCCAATAAAAGGCGCAGCCGTTCGCTTCCGTCGTATTGCTCTTCGGTTAACCCTTTCAGTTTTGCGTTGGATTCGTCAACGGCGGCATCACCGTGTATACTTCTTACCTCCGCTCCGTAGTTTTGTTCGTTTTCATCAATAAGAGATTGTTTGAATCCCTCAAATTTTTCATTATTTGTCATTAAAATTTCTCCTTTCATGGCGGTCATGGACTTCTCTGCATTATGAATCAGCATATCCGGCCGCTCCCGTTTTTTGTTTAATTCTGCCCGTAAATACGATATCCCGACGCCGCAATCCTGAACGGCTTCAACAACCCGATTTCGTCGTAATAACGCAAAGTGCGCGCGCTGACCCCTGATATTTTTGATAATTTGTTACTGGAATATTCAAAAAACCCGCCTCCCTTGTATATTATCTGTAAAAGTATTATACGAAACAAAATGCGTTATATATTTAATTCAATTCCGCAAAAATGTTAACGGTTTTTTCCATTGCCGCCATAACTTTATCTTCTATGGCTTCATACGCGGATACCAGGTTATTTACGCCTCCCATGGGGATATTTACCCTGAACAAATGGCTTACGTCGCTCCAGTTATATATAATCCCCAAGTCGCGCCGTATCCCGTTGAATATGATATCGAGCATCTTCGGGCTGTCTTCGTCTTTCGTATATTTTGTTTTCGTCGCCGTTTCATAAAAATACGGCAGCACGTCGTATTTTGAAGCCGCCGAAAGCGCCTCGAGCATAAAAGCGGCGAAATCGGCGTTTTGTACGGTAACCGGTACGGCGAACAGCGGCGAGTAAAAACTGTCCGGGACGCCGATATAATCTTTTTGGTTTTCATCATATTTCGGGAAAGGCAAAACCCCGAAATCAACGTCCGATTCCCGCGTGGTGAACTGTAAGGTGTGCGTGAAACTTGAAGTAAACAAAGCGCGCCCCGACCTGAACACATTGCCCGGTATACTATAGGGATTGGCCGATATACCCACAAAATCTTCGGCATAAAACGACGTCATTTTGTTGTTGGCCAAATTTAAGATTTTGTCGACCGTCGAAACGGCGCGTTCGTTTTTCAACGATAATTCGGGGCAGTCGTCTGCGTCTTTTGTGAACATATAATTGCCGCAGGCCGCAAAAAACGTGTAAAACGAATTATATGAATCCATCACAAGCCCCCAACGGTCTTCTTCGGTCATCACGCCGTCGCCGTCTGTATCACCGGCGACGGCTTTGCACAGTTCTGTCATTTTATCGACGGTCCATTTGTTTTCATAAACCAAATCATAAAAATTGCCGAGGCTGAACGACTGCGCCATCTCTTTGTTATACATCAGCAGATAAGTCCTGTTTTTGTCCATCATATTGAAGTCGCTTGTAGTATAGTACAGGCGGCCGCGGACCGATACCGCATCGTTTACCTGGCGGTTCCACCAAGGTTTTGCGAAATCCACATATTTCAGCCGGTACAAATCGCAAAATGAACCCAGCGTCGCCATCGCGCCTACTTTATCCTGCGCGATAAAAGCGAGACTGTATTCGTCTTCGTCCGCTTTTATCAGTTTCTGCAGCGCTGCAGCCGGGTCGTCTTGCAGAATTTGGCATATCACTACGTTGTATTTTGCCTCGAGTTTCCGGTTGCGGTCGTATACCGCGTCGTTTACGGGGTCGCCCGTTATGGATTCCGCGTCTATATCAAAATTATGAAACTGCGGGAACGACTCAGAGTACCTTCCGAGGACTTTGTATACCGCGCCCCCGAAATCCGTATCGGGCAAATCCGGCACAGCCCTCTGCGGGTCCTCCCCGTCAAACGGGCTTTCGCTTGTTTGGCTTGCGGCGCCGGTATCTGTCGCGGCAGTCCCGTCGCTTTTTTCGCACGAAATAAAAACCGTCGCCGTGAATATAAACAGCGCTGCGATAAAAAAGATTTTTTTTACTTTCATTTTTATTCCCTCCCGTATTCTTTTCTTATCGCTTCCTTCGACGCCGGGGAAACCCAAAAACAGGTCTCCCCGTCGCGGACATGATAAATTTTTTCCAATTCGCGCATATACGTTTCGTATTGTTCGGAAATATGAAAACCGTTACAAGAGAGCTCCCCGTCTATTACGGCGCGCAAATAAACAAGCCGCCAACGCCACGATTTGCGGATTTTTTCGGGCAATTTCATATCGACTGCAATAACCCGTTCTTTTATTTCCGCAACTTTCGACGGGTCGTTTATAATAATCTGATATTCATGTCCCGGTTCGGGCGTAAGCAAAGTTCGCGGCAGCGTTTTTTCCATCATGCCCAATATTTCAAATATTTCATCGCAATATTCATCGGAAAACTCAAACCGGATATACGCCCTCATCGCCTCAAATGCGGTTTTGTGCCTTCCGGAATACAAGCCGAGCACAATGATTTTGTTGACGTCTTCGAAAATGCCTTCGGAATAGCTCCACATCCCCGCCTGCGTGTTCCCGACGACGTCCCAGTCCTCCTGGAGCTTTGCCGGATATGGGTTAGCCCCGAACCCTCCCCACGGGGTTGCGCCGTGCATACTGATTTCGGAGAAGCCGACCGTGCGGGTTTTGCCCGGCCCCTTACCGGAAAGCAGAAGCGCTCTTTTGCGTTCGTCTTTTGGCATACTGATGCTGTTGATTCCGGTTATATAATCAAATTGGGCCGCCAGTTCCGGCTCCGATTCTATTTTATCCCAATACAGCTTCCATTCGTTTTCTATGAACAACTCGATATACCAGCCGCTGATACACGCTTTCGCGGTTTTTAAATAGGCTTTATACAACTTTGTCAATTCGGGTAATATCTTGATATATCCGTTTGCGCCGTACGGCGCGCAATCTTTGCACGTGCATCCGCCTTGGTCGTATGTGCCTACGGAAAATATGTCGGGGGCTAAGTCGCCGAACTTATCGAGCATTGCCCGCCTGTTTTCAAGTATAAGTTCCATGCCGCCCGGCTTTGACGGGCAGATTTCTACATGATAATGCCCGAGGGGCGCGTTGTGATATCCGTTTTGCTTCCACCACTCGGCTTTCAATTCTTCCGGCGTGCCGGAAAACCCTTCGTTTGCGATACCTCCGAAACTGATCAGCATACCCAGTTCGCGTCCATACTCCAGTATTGCGCGGAGCCGTTCGATAACCGGTTTTGCTTTTGGGTCGTCAGTTCCGGAATAATGATGGAAGTCAAACCATATCCGCTGCAAATTACTGCCCCAAAGCGCGAGGTCCTCTATTTTTTCCTTTATCTCGTCAAGCGGTGCGGTCATATAGTAGTTGCCGAAGTGCGTGGCAAAATATGTCCCGTAGAAATCGCATCCGGGGATAAACTCTATTGAACATTCCGCAGGTTCAAAACCATCTTTTCCGAAAGACCCTTCCTGTAACAATCTGCCGAAACCGGAAAGCAATCCCAGTTTGTCAGAAGCGGAAACCGAGGCGGTTTCGGAATTACATTCAATGATGTATCCGAATTTTTTGGTTTTGTCGGTTTGTTTGAAAAGGATTTCATATCCCCCGCCGAGCGTTACGTTTGAAATTTGCGAAAGTTTTCTGTCTGCGACAGAGCGGATATGATCTAAAAATACTCTGTCTGTATCGTGATTAATTAAATTTAATTGATTATACGCCATTTCATAACCCCCTTATATAAATTAAAATACTCGCAAGATACAATGCCGGCGTCATAATAAACGCCTTAAAGCCGTCGTTTGCCGTACGATCAATTCGTTCTGCACAGCGATATGCTGTACTGTCGTATAATCGCGGTCAAAAATTTTTGTTTTTAACAATCCGGCGGCAATGGCGCATTGCTCTTCGATATGCGAACGTATAACGGTTAGCGGCGTTTCGCTGTATGACGAAGCCGGGGTATCGTTGAGCCCTAT
>WQXD01000319.1 GCA_009785015.1 Oscillospiraceae bacterium
GCGATGATTTTGCCGAATACGTCTCAATAAAACGGAGGGCGGGAACGTGGCTGTAATAGAAGTCGGGAAATTAAAAATAGAGCCTTTTATACTTGAAGCGGTGCTGGAGATTCATATAAAAGAAATTTTAAACGACCACGCCGTATTTTATTTGCTTGCGAGGCTTAAAGACGACCAGCAGAGCAAGCCTTTAAACGATATTTCAAACGGAACAAACGTCAAATTTACCAGCGACGGGAAAATTATTTTTATCGGGGTAATAAAAAATATCAATATTACTTGCATCGACTATGTTTATTACCTGCGCGTCGCCGCCGTTTCCAATACGGCTATGATTGACGTTGAAACAAAACGCCGGTCATTTCAGGACGCAGGCATGAAATACCGCACTATAGTCGAAAAAATCACGAAAAGCGGGGGTAGCCGCGTAACTTTCGGCAACTCTAAAGCGGCTGACAAAACAGTAGACAATATCCTTTTGCAATATGACGAAACAGACTGGATGTTCTCAAAACGCCTCGCTTCGCATTCAAATGCCGTATTGATCCCCAAGATTGACTCCGAAACTCCCGATTTTATCTTCGGCGCCGCCGACGGCAGCCCAAAAGATAAACTGGAATCATATAACTATTCGGTAAGTAAAAACTTGGAGGTTTACAGGGCGATGTCTCAATTCCCTGCCTTGGGTTTTACCGAAGATGATTCTGTGGCGTATAAGATTATTGCGGACGATTATGTTTTTAATTTAGGCGATGTGCTGACTCTTGACGGTAATCCTCTTTATGTGTCGGCGATAGATTTGAAACTTGTCGGAAGCGTTTTGAACTGCGCATATACCCTGTCGACCAAGGCCGCTATTTCCGCGGCTAAATTCTTCAACGATATTATCGGGCTGCATCTCCTCGGCGAAGTTTTAAGAGTCGAAAACGATACCGTCAGGGTGCGGCTGGACATTGACGAAGCCGATACTGTTGACAACGGGCAGGATTCGGACAATTCATACCCGTTCAAATACTCTACGCCTTATACTGCCGAAGCCCATACAGGGTGGTATGTCATGCCTGAAGAAGGAGATAAGCTACAGGTAATATTCCCCACAGAAGACGAAAAAGAAGCATATGCGACGACGGCGATCCGTCAGGAGGACACGGACAGGACAGAAGACCCGCTTGTTAAATATTTGCGCACACCCTTTGGTAAGGAAATCAAGTTTGATAAAAATGAAATACTTATATCCGCCAAAGACGACACGACTTTCATAAGAATAAACGAGGACGAGGAAAAAGGCATAGAAATAATAACCCCGCACCCTATCACGGTGACGAGCAACAGTACGATTTCGATGGAAAGCGATGATGATTTTACCATAACGACGCATAAAAATCTGATTATAACGGCGGACGAATCTATTCTGATGTCGGCTAAAGACGACAACAGCACAGTTTCGATGGAAAACAGCGCGGCGGGCATCACGGTCAACTCCAAAGATCCGATCAACGTTTCGGGAGATAAGACTATCGATATGTCCAGCACAAAAGAGTTTACTGCTAAAGCGGGCAACGATTTTTCCGTGTCTTCGAACAAGAAAGTCAAGGTCTCTGGAAGCAACGCGGTCGAAATGTCAGGGGGCGGCGCGTCTGTTAAGATGGACGGCAACGTCGATATTAAAGGCATATTGATAAAAGAAAATTAAGCGGGAGGAAAAAATATGGATAGCGGCAGCCAAAAAAACTTCGGCGACGAAGATTTTATTTACGCGATGGGCGAAGAGGCCGAACAGCCAAAACACGAAATTAATATAGCGGACGGCTATGTTATAATGGGTGAGGAAAAAATAATATTCAACAGGAGATTTTTGTTAGACAAGAAATTTTCAATAATTATGCCCGAAACGTTTAAACTGATGCCCAAAGAACTTGCCGAGATAAAATACCCTTCGGTAAACCGTCCGAATTTTATTTATACCAACGAAGACACTACGGTGAATTTTTCATTCACTCACAGGGAGGAAGAAGCCTCAAACGAAGAAATCCCCGCGTTCAAAGACGCCGTGCAAGAGCTTGCCATGCGGATGTACCCCGCTTCGAGCGTTATCGACAGCGACACATTGGAAGCCGGCGGAAAAAATATATCTTATTATGATTATATCGCCCCCGCCCTTGACATGAACATATATACCCTCGTATTTTTGTTTTCGCTTGAGGGGCGCGTCGTTTTAGGCGGGTGCAACTGCCCGGAGCATAAATTCGACGACTGGAAGCCGGTATTTTTGCAGATGCTCGGTTCGGTTGAAGTAAAATAGAAGTGAAAGTGAAACAGAAAGGTTGGGATAAATTTGGGTACCGAGGCAATTTCGACCGCTCAATCTATTTCGTCTCCAACCCCTGCTCCCGCGCCGGCTTCAGAGTCATCAGGTCCATTGATAGCGAAAGATAACGAAATTGCGAACACAGCCAAAAAAGCGCTTGCCATGGCTGGGGTTGCATTGGGCGCCGTCGCGCTTGTAGCCGCAGTTGTCGCAGTCGTTGCCGCAGGCGCTCCGATTGCCGCCACTGCCCTTGCCGTCGGAGCTGCCGTCAGCCTTATTGGAGCCGGAGTTAGTCTTATAAGTTCAGGTATAAACTTTATGCAGGCAAACTATAAAGAGGCAGCGTGGGATTTAGTGGGGGTGGTGACAGGGGGTATCGGCGCCAAGGCAAAAGGCGTGTTCAATATCATCATATCCGGAATAGGATTGATGACCAATGTAAAAGGTCTTATGACAACAGGCGCGGAAAAAGTTCCGTTCCCCGACTTGCCGCCCATACCCGGATTCCCCCCCTTACCCGACTTTCCGCCCATACCGCCTCCGGTCATCAGCGAGCATAACGTTATTGAAATGGAACCCGTTTTAATTACGGGTCGTAAAGATCCCGAACCGCCTCAGAAAACACCGGGAAAAAACGATACCCCCGAGCCGAAAAAGCCGCCGAACCCAAATAAAGACAAAAAAACACCGGGAAAAAGCGAAACGCCGGCGCCGAATTTAAATCAACGCGAATATCGACAGTCGAAATCGGCGGTTGTGCGGCTACCAACGGTCGCCGCGTCGCGGAAAAATACGAGCTGAGTTGTACAGGTATATATAATATGGACGAACGATTCACAGAACGCGCAAACGCCCTGCTAAACGAAAGGCTCTTTAAAACCGAGGACTTGTTTCTCGGTGAGTTTTCGTGCCTTTCCGCAGAATTCAAAAAAAACTTCGCGCAGATATGCGGAGAGATCGCAAAACTCCAAGAAAACGGAGATTTCGGCGACGTCGCCTATATAGGATACACGATGCTGCGCACAAATTTAATAAATAAAGAGTACGCCACGGAAGTTTGCATATACGGCGAAAATTGGTATTTATGTAAAAATCAGCGCGCCGTAGGGCAGTTTGATATTTCTGTTTTGTTTAGATATTTCGACGAACTGTGGCAGGAACTTATAGCAGTTCGCAAACAGTATATCGGAAAAGTAAGCGCGCAGGAGGTTACGGCGTTTATTATGCAGGAAGCCGCGCCCAAATTTTATTCTTATGTCACGGTTCTGTGCCGGTTTTCTATACTTGAATGCGTTGGACAGAATTATTTCGGGGCCATAAAAAAAACGCCGCGGTTCCAGATAAACTCCGGCGAATATATGGCGCGGACCGAGTCGGTGTATAAAGAAAATACCCAAAAAAACAGAGATGAAATACTCTCGTGGTTTGACGACCGGCTTGACTACGAATACTGCTTCGAGGATTTTTCGGGGCTCGACTTCTCAAACGAAAACCTCGCGAAAATAGACTGCAGATATGCCGATTTCAGAAACGCCGATTTAAAAAATGTGAACTTTAATTACGCGAATTTGATTGGCGCAAGATTTTGCGGTGCGGATTTGGAAAATGCGGATTTCAGTTACGCGCTGCTTTACGAAGCCGATTTTTCCGGCGCGAACCTGAAAAACGCAAAACTTGAAAATGCGTTTGTCAAATTTGAGAATCAAGAAAAGGACGTTTGGAAACGTCCCGGTTTTATGGCGGTGAATTTTACCGGCGCTATAAGAGATTGAATATAAAGTCTATATTTTGTCTTGTACCGGCCTCTGTAAGCCCTCTCAGCGTAATCATGTCGTTTTCGTTGATTTTGTACCGTTGCCCTTTGTCTATCCTAACGCCGTTGAGCAAAACACCGTTTGTGGATGCCA
>WQXD01000320.1 GCA_009785015.1 Oscillospiraceae bacterium
GGGAATACTGCCGCGAGCTTTGGTCAAAAATATTTTCCTACGGGCGCGAAATGGGAGGGACTTTGACCGACGTTCTGACAGGGGTCAGAGTGGTCAAGGTTTTTTCGAAAGAAAAAGAGGAAGTTTCGCGCTTTGACCAAAAAAGCGGCAAAGTCAGGGATATAACAAAATTGTCCGCTTCGGTCGAAAATTCGTTTTTTCCAGCGGTTTGGTTCATTTTGAGCATCAGCGGTTATTTGGCCTGGCTTTTCGGCGGATATTTCGTAGTAAAAGGCCAAGGCGCCTTTACTTACGGAATGCTCATGAGTTTTATGATCTATATCAATTACCTGCTGGATCCGCTCGGGTTTTTCGTCAGGTTTTTCCAGAGGGGCGTTCACACCATCAACGCTTTCCAGCGCCTTTTTGAAATCATGGACGCGGTTCCGGACGTCATCGAAAGCGAAAATCCGGTCAAAATACCGGAAATCAAAGGCGGGGTCGAATTTAAAGCTATTGAGTTTTCATACGAAAAAAACCGGAAAATAATCGACGGGATTTCGTTTGCGATCGAACCCGGTAAAGCGCTGGGAATCGTGGGGCACACGGGCGCGGGAAAAAGCACGCTGGCAAATCTTCTGGCGCGGCTGTACGACGTCGGCAAGGGCGAAATAGCCATCGACGGGGTAAATATAAAAAATTTGTCATTCGACGATTTGCACAGTATGATTTCGATGGTTTCGCAGGAAACGTATTTATTCATGGGCTCTGTCGCCGACAACATAAAATACGCCAAACAGGACGCCACTCCCGAAGAAATAATCACAGCGGCCAAAATAGCTTCCGCGCATGATTTTATCATGGAACTCCCCGACGGTTATCAGACGCGTATCGGGTACGGCCAAAAAGAATTTTCAGGCGGCGAAAAACAACGGATTTCGATAGCGCGAGCCGTATTGAAAAACCCGAAAATACTTATCATGGACGAGGCTACCGCAGCTATGGATACGGAAACCGAACGCCAGATCCAGCGCTCGCTTTCATATCTGACCAAAAACCGCACCACGATAATTATAGCGCACAGGCTCTCCACCCTCAGGGACGTCGATAAACTCATCGTGATCGAAAACGGAAAAATGACGGAAAGCGGCACGCACTCCGAATTGATCTCCAAAAAAGGAGCGTATTTCAACTTATACAAAATGCAGGCGCAGGCGCTGAAATCGATCGGCATAGAAGAATAACAAACTTTAAAAATATATTTGAGGTTATTTTCAATATGGAAACAAATAAAAACAATATAAACGACATAATAGGCATAGTTTATCTGACGCCCGAAAACGCGGAATTTACTTTGTCCGAAAACAAATTCTTGCAATTGACGGCAAAAGTAAAACACCCCGAAAAAAAAGAAAACGAAAACGCGGGCGAAACCGAAGAATTTTTCTTTGAACGCGTGTTTTTGCACAGGGCGTTCCCTTTTCAGAACCCGTTTGAATACATATCGGTTTCGGGAAATTTTCCCAAAACCGAAGAACAGTTGCAAAAGGAAAAAGAAGACAAAGAAAAAAAGGAAAGGGAGGAAAAAGAAAAAAATCCCGACTCCCCCGCCCCGCCTCCTCCCAAGGAAAGCACGACTTCACTCGGCGAACTGAAAGAAATCGGGATCATATCGGACATCGCCGTATTTGACGAAAATCAGCAAAAATATCTGACCGAAGAACTCGGCCGGAAATATTTTATCCCAATCATCGAAACTATAGCCTCCGTCAAGGAAAAATACGGATTTTCGTACTGGGAAGTACACTCCGATATAGGAAAAATAAAATTCACGGTCCACGACGCCTACAGAAATATATTGAAAATAACGGACGACAGGATAATGGTCACCGACGTCAACGGCAACAGATACGAGATAACAAGTTTAAATAAAATGGACAGGAAGAGTTTTAGAAGAATAGAATTGTTCCTGTGATTTTTCGGGAGGTGTATGCAGGTTTTGGAAGACATAATTTTAAACGAGATAAACAAATTGGAAGCCGGGGATATAATCTATAAGTTTGATTATAACATCGGGGACAACAATAAATTCGTTACAGGACGCGTGGTTGTCGCGCAAAAATACATATTCGCCCACGACGAGTATTCCGGCTTGAGATATTATGATTTGGACAAAATAGAAACGGTGAAATGCGTAATACAGACCGGCAGCGTTTCGATAGATTTCAAATATGAAAAAAAGCTCACGCTGCTCTGCCGGGCCAATATGCAGTATAAAAATGTTTTTCCGGATTTTACCGCGCAATTCGATTTGTTTTTGCGCGACAGGAATAAAACAATCGAAGATAAAAGCGAAAAGGAAATCTGCCCGAAATGCGGCGGATATTTCGAACCCGGCACCGAATTTTGCGCGCAGTGCGCAAGTAAAGTAAAAACTTTCGGGCGCGTTTTGAAATTGGCCGCTTCCCATAAATCGAGGCTTGTCGTCGCGGTCATTTTGTTCGCGGTCACCAGTATCATTGCCCTCATAACGCCGGTTATGCAAAAAAACTTGGTGGATAAATATATATTTCCGGGTTCCGAAAACCCCGAAATCGCCGAAAGTATAAGATTTTTGGATATTTTTTGGATTATTTTGGGTATAGCTTCCCTGAATCTGATAATAGAAGCTCTCAGGGCGATACGGAGCCTGCTGCTCGCCCGGGTGAGCAGCGACTTGTCTTTTAATTTGCGTTCTATGATTTTTTCGAAAATCCAGGATTCATCCATTGCGAAAATATCAAAGAGGACCCCCGGCGAATTGATCAACAGAGTGCAATGGGATACGCAGGAAATAGACGAATATCTTGTTTTCGGGCTTCCCGACACCATACAACAGGTATTTTTGTTTTTGGTCATCGGAGTCGTGGTTTTTATGTATAACTGGAAACTCGCGCTTATCGTCTTGGTTCCCATGCCTTTGTTTTTGTTGATAAATTCCGCCGCGATAACAATCATGCATAACTTTTTTGAAAAAGCCTGGATTTTGAGGTCCCGCGCGAGGGCGGTTCTCCACGATGTGCTCTCGGGCATAAGAGTAGTAAAATCATATGGGACCGAACGCCAGGAAATAGAAAAATGCTCCGTATCCATAAAAAAATTGGCCGAAATGGATATGAAATCCGAACAAATCTGGAATGTGTTCTCACCTATCGCCAATTTTGTGATGCGCGCGGGTTCCTATTTTATGACGCTTTATGTGGGCAACCGGATACTCGGCAACCTTATGACAAGGGGCGAAATGATCCAGTTTACCACTTATCTGTCCATGCTGTACGGGCCTTTGGAATGGATGGGATTTATGGGCAGGTGGACTTCTTGGGTTTTGACTTCGGCGGCGAAAATTTTTGAAATTGTGGATGAAAAATTGGACGTCGTAAACCGGGACAAAGCGGTGAAAAAAGACATCGGCGGTTATATCGGAATAAAAGATATGTACTTCGGCTATAAGGATTACGATATGGTTTTAAAGGACATAAATTTATCCGTACAGCCGGGCGAAATGATCGGTATAGTGGGAAAATCCGGAGTGGGAAAATCCACGCTCATAAATATGCTCATGAGGCTCTACGACGTCAACGAAGGCGAAATAACCATCGACGGGATAAATATAAAAGATTATGATCAAAACAATCTGCGCTCGCAAATCGGGGCGGTGCTTCAAGAGACGTTTTTATTCTCCGGTACGATATACGACAATATAGCCTATGCCAAAGGCGAAGCCACAAAAGACGAAATCATGCGGGCTTCGAAACTCGCGAACGCCCACCAGTTCATAATGAAAATGCCCGACGGTTACAATACCAAAGTGGGAGAACACGGGCACACGCTGTCCGGAGGGGAAAGGCAGCGCATAGCGATCGCCCGCGCGGTTTTGCATGATCCCAAAATTTTGATATTGGACGAAGCCACTTCCGCTCTGGACACCGAAACCGAGGCTTTGGTTCAGGACGCGCTGCAGAAACTCATAAAAAACCGGACCACTTTCGCGATAGCTCACAGATTGTCTACCTTGCGAAACGCGACCCGGCTGATAATTCTGGATAAGGGAACCATCGCGGAAATGGGCACGCACGAGGAATTGATGATGAAAAAAGGGATATATTATTCATTGGTCATGGCCCAGAGGCAGATGTCGAAAATGGCAATCGCCAAAAACGCGCAAAGTTAA
>WQXD01000321.1 GCA_009785015.1 Oscillospiraceae bacterium
ATATGCACACTTCAAGGCAAAGCACGACGAGGAAGTAAAACGCTTGACAGGGAAGAAAAATATAAGCAGCATAGCGATATAGACAGAGCAAAAAGCGTCATGAAGCGGGCGCGATGCTACCGGCAATGACTTCGATGGAAGTCATAGGTAGTGAAAGTCAAACGGAAGCAAGGTAGTACGCGAAATCTTTCGAGGTACGCGGGAGACTTGCCAGTACGATTGAACCCCCTGCCTTTAGGCATGGGGAGCTTCAGTGGAATATAAGGAATCCGATTGCTTTGACGTTGTATTGATGAATCCCCCATACGGCGGCAGCGAAAAAGAGAGCATAAAAATAAACTTTCCCGCCGATTTACAGTCAAGCGAGACAGCCGACCTTTTTATGACGGTCATCATGTACCGCCTGAAGAAGAATGGTCGCGCGGCGGTTATAGTTCCGGACGGCTTCCTTTTTGGAACGGACAATGCAAAAATCGCAATTAAGAAAAAGTTGCTTGACGAATTTAACCTGCATACAATCGTGCGTATGCCGCATGATGTTTTCGCGCCGTACACCAGAATCACGACGAATATATTATTTTTTGAACGGACGGAGCCGACAGCCGAAACATGGTTTTACCGCTTGGATATGCCGGAAGGGTACAAGCACTTTTCCAAAACAAAGCCAATGAAACTGGAACATTTCACACCCGCCGTGGAATGGTGGGAAAACCGCGAGGAAATCACAGTTGACGGTTTTGACAAAGCGAAACGGTATTCCGCAAAGGAACTTTCCGATCGAAACTACAACATCGACCTCTGCGGCTTTCCGCACGAGGAAGAAGAAATATTGTCACCACGTGATTTAATACAGCAGTATCAGGAAAAACGCGCGAGTCTGAACTCCGATATTGACCGTATACTCGCCGAAATTGAAGTCATATTGGAGGTAGATGTATGAAAAACAAAGAAAACCTTCCATCGATACACAGCAGCGCGGCGGAATATCTCACTTATGCGGCCGCCACCGGCGAGAGCGCGGATAGCTACGAAATGCGCTATCAAGACGAGAATATATGGCTGACGCAGAAGATGATGGCCGCGCTATATGACGTGAGCGTCCAAAACATCGGTCAGCACATAAAAAAAATACTTGACGACGGCGAACTATCACGCGAAGCAACTATAAAGAAATTCTTTATAGTTCAAAATGAAGGGGCGCGGCAAGTTGAGCGCGAAATAGACCATTACAGTCTGCAAATGATCATCGCTGTCGGCTTCAAGGTCAACAACGAACGCGCTGTGCGTTTCCGCAAATGGGCGGGGCAGATTGTTAAGGATTACACCATTCAAGGCTGGACTATGGACGTTGACCGATTGAAAAAAGGGCATATGTTCACAGATGAATATTTCGAGCGCCAGCTTCAGCAAATCCGCGAGATACGATTGTCCGAACGTAAATTTTATCAAAAAGTGACGGACATCTACGCGACGGCGTTTGACTACGATAAAGACGCGAAAACGACTTGGGAATTTTTTAAGTTGGTACAAAACAAACTGCATTACGCAGTTCACAGGCACACTGCCGCCGAACTCATTGTAGAACGGGCGGACGCGAAAAAAGCTCATATGGGGCTTACGAATTGGGAAACCGCGCCTCACGGTAAAATAATCAAGGCTGATGTTTCCATTGCGAAAAATTACCTTAACGAACAGGAAATGAATTATCTTGAGCGCATTGTTACCGTGTATTTGGATTTCGCGGAATTGCAGGCCGAGCGGAAAATCCCAATGTCTATGGAAGATTGGGCAAAACGGCTCGACGGCTTTTTGGAGTTCAACGGCAACGAGATTTTGACCGGATTGGGGAAAATATCCCATGAGCAGGCAAAACTCCACGCCGAAACCGAATATGAAAAATACCGTATAATACAGGACAGGTTGTTCAAATCTGACTTTGATTTGCTCTTAGAGGCAATCGACGAACAGGAGGATACAAAATGACCGCGCAGCAACTTAAAAACTCTATTCTCCAAATGGCCGTGCAAGGCAAACTCGTCCCGCAGAACCCCGCCGATGAACCCGCCAGCGTACTGCTGGAGCGTATCCGAGCCGAACGGGAACAACTTATCCGCGACGGGAAAATCAAGCGAAATAAAGACGAAAGCGTCATATTCAGACGGGATAATTCTCATTATGAGAAGCGCGGCGAAAACGAGCGTTGTATCGATGACGAAATACCGTTTGACGTGCCGGATAATTGGCAGTGGACAAGATTGGGAAATGTATTTCATATCATTATGGGACAATCACCCGATGGAAAAAGTGTCGGCGAAACGAATACCGGAATAGAGTTTCATCAGGGAAAAGTATTTTTCAGCGATTACATAATTAAAAAGTCTAATCAATCTACAGATGAACCGACGAAAATCGCACCTGTCAATAGCGTATTGTTATGCGTTCGCGCTCCCGTTGGAAAAGTGAATATAACTGACCGTGAATTATGTATTGGTCGTGGTCTGTGTGCAGTTCAGCCATTAGCAGAAATGACGGTTGATTTTACTTTTCGATTATTGGAAACGTATGAAAATATTTTCATCAAGCAAGCAACAGGTACAACATTTATTGCAATAACAGGTGAAATTGTGAAAAATCAACTTATCCCCCTTCCACCATTTTCCGAACAACACAAAATAGTGGGAAAAATCAACTTTTTATTTCAGATATGCGACAGATTGTAAATTTTATACGATAAAATCATATTGAAGGGAGGGCTTCAATATGATAGAAAATTTTGAAAAGTATCTGAAAAGCACAAATCTTGCTGAAAATACTATCGCTGCCTATTTATTTGCATTACGCCAATATAATGAACAGTGGGATCGTATCAGCAAGAAAAATTTACGGGATTTCAAAGTATTTCTCATAGAGAAATATAAACCTAAAACCGTAAATTTACGGCTTCGAGCCATCAACTGTTATCTTGAAAATATTGGTAAAAGCAATCTGAAAATTCCATTTGTCAGGATTCAGCAAAAAACATTTCTTGAAAATGTAATTAGCGAAGCGGATTACGAATATTTTAAGAACTGCTTAAAGCGAAATAATGAAATGTTTTGGTATTTTGTTATACGCTTTCTGGCGGCAACCGGAGCGAGGGTCAGCGAATTAATCCAAATCAAAGCAGAACACGTTAAAATTGGATACCTCGACTTATATTCCAAAGGCGGAAAATTGCGACGAATTTACATTCCAAAAACTTTACAAGATGAGGCTTTGGCTTGGCTGAATGAAAAACAATATGAGAGCGGTTTTATTTTTTTTAACAAATATGGTGACCGTATCACAACTCGCGGTATTTCGGGTCAGCTTAAAAAATTAGCAGCCCGATATGGAATAAACCCCGCTGTTGTATATCCGCACTCATTCCGTCACCGTTTCGCAAAAAGTTTTTTAGAACGCTTCAACGACATTGCTTTTCTTGCTGACCTAATGGGACATGAAAGTATCGAAACCACCCGTATTTATTTACGGAAAACCGCTACTGAGCAACAGTCTATAATTGATAAAATAATAGACTGGTAAAAAACGGGGTATATGTGTATCGACGCATATACCTTTGTTTTTAACGTGTGAATTTTTCTACGATTGATAATAATTTTTCAATTTGTGCAACAATACGATTTTGTTCTGCGAGCGGGGATAACGGAATTAAAATCGAAGCAAGTTTATCGCAAGAAATATGAACGATTATATCTCCCGTACCGAGTAATGATTTTCGTTGAATTGCGTATGGTGAATTTAATAAATATGATAAATACATTGGATTTTGAATGTGGTATGTAAATATAGAAAGGTCACCGCCGATAACGGTTTTTTCATTACCCATAAATGCCACAGTCTTCCCGATTTCTTCTTTATTTTCACCCGTTAAAGTCAGAAGTAAATCACCGAAAACAACTGATTTTGCCTGCATCGCTAATTCCTCATTTACAAAAGACACAGCGGCAGTCATTACAATGTTATATGTTGTATATATTTCTCCATATCGAACACAAGGCACGCCGATAACCTGAACATCAGAACGTTTTATGCCACTTCCGCGAATGAAAGTTCCGATATTCCCCAGCCTCGTCCACTGCCAATTATCCGGCACGTCAAACGGTATTTCGTCATCGATACAACGCTCGTTTTCGCCG
>WQXD01000322.1 GCA_009785015.1 Oscillospiraceae bacterium
AAAATCGTTCCAGAAAGAAGACGAGTTCGAACCGAAGCCGTTAAGAGAGTTTAACACGGTAATAGCCGCGAATGATTTTTACGGCACGACATGGTCAAAAGCCGGAATGAAATGGATAAACCCCGATATTATCTGGTTTTTCAGATACGACGGCGACGAGGATTTTGTTACGGTTATCAAAGACAGCCAAAAAGAATTTAACGGATTTTATGATTTTTCTTATCTTGAGCGCAAGGACAAATACGGCGCGTTTATCAGCGGCAACAACGCCAGAGTCGACGTGACCGGGCCAAGCAGGGTCAATGACGACGGCGAAGAGATAAAACGGCCGAAAATGCTTTTGGTGAAAGACAGCTTCGCTCATTCGATCGTGCCGTTTTTAGCTTATCATTATGATCTCGTTATAATAGATCTGAGATATTTCAGGGATTCTGTCGCAAGAATAGTTTATAACGAAAAAATAGACAGGATATTATTTTTGCACAACATGCAGAATTTCTCGGAGGACGATACTTTCGGAATGCTGCTCTACGGCGTTGAGTCCGTTCTCGCGGATTACGAAGATTATCTTGAAGAAGTCAGAATGGCCGCGTTCCCGATCAGGGGGATTTTCATAAACGGCAACCCGATAAACGATTACACGATAGTTTATCCCGCGGAAGAAAACCCGCGCAGGGAACAGGTGCATATAGACGCTGCGGAATCGCTGCGCGACGAGATACTCAGAAGAGCGGGCGTCGAGATAGCGATAGCGAGAATAGACGAGATCGACGAGCTTGAAAAAGTCATATTGTTTACAAGAGAAGGACTGCCCACCGACAATAATCTCATGAAAATAGAAACATCAGGTAATAATCTGATATTCAGGTGCAATATAGGGACAGATCCCACGGGTCACGCCGTGAGCCGCTTTATCGCGAGATATTTGAGAAACGCGACGGGCAGCTTTAATTTCGGCGCGAACTTCATGCTTACAGATATAGGCGACGACGTTATCGTTATAATGCCGGGCGCCGGATCGGATTAATCAATTATGAAAAACAATAAAAATAAAAAAAATAAATTTATAATAATTTTGATTATTTGTTTGTTATGTTTATATGCGTGCGGCTCCGAGCCGCCGGATATAGGCGATAAAACTGTTGAAAACGAAACAGAAATAACAACAGAAACAACAGAAATCGAAACGACTATAGAAATAATTACTGAACCCGAACCCGAAGGCGACGAAATAATAGAAATCGAGTCCGAAATATTATTTGATTTTGATCAGCTTGAGCCCGAGACAGAACCCGCAACAACTAAAGAACCGGAAACAACCCAAGCTCCCGCAACTACCGAAGAAACAACCCAAGCTCCCGCAACTGCCGAACCAACTCAAGCTCCCACAGTTCCCGCAACAACTCAAGCTCCCGCCGTTGCAAATGTGATAAGAACGGCATTGCCGAGAGTAGATGTTAAAAAGCACAGTCAAAACACAAGTTTTCTGATCGGCGGGAAATGCGAGGTCGGAGCGATGATAAAAGTCACGGGCGGGCTGCACGAGATATTCACAGGCTCGGATCACGGGGATTTTCTTGTAGAGATCCCGTTTGCGGCGCAGGGCGCGTCAACTTTGAAGCTGACCGCCGAAATCCCGGGGAAAGCGCCCAGCGAGGAGATCGCTTTTATCGTACAGCCGCGCAGGGACGTGGATTATTTTGAAAGATTCGGAACTTTCGGGGTTATCGTAGGGTATAACTATATGAGTTATTTCGCCGACTGCCTGCCCGATTTTATAGGCGATAATTTAATAAACGATTCTGAGATAGCCTCGCTTACGGCGAGAATATCAAAAAGAATAAGCGATTTGAGAGGCAGGGGCAGCGAAGCCGAGATAATTTATTTGCTTGTTCCCAACACCGTGAGGATCTGGCCCGAGGATATGCCTCGGCGTTATACGCATTATAAAGGCGATACTCTCTTAAATCAATGGAAATCGGGGGTTACGGCGGGCGGCGCGACTGTTATTGATCTGACTGATGTGATGCTCGCGAATAAAACCGGGGAATATAAGATATGGCACAAAACAGACTCGCACTGGACAGAATACGGGGCTTATCTCGGATATGTGGGATTGATGCAGCACATAGCGCAAAAATTCCCGGACGCCGCGCCGCGGCCGAGATCGGACTTTGAATTTTACAACAGAGAAGTGAACTTCGGCGATATTTACGCGACGCTCGGGCTTACGCTTTCGGATCTGTGCGAAACGACGACATTCGCGAACTTTAAATTCGATCCCCCGCGATATAATCCTGATTTTAATACGGGCCATGTAAATCTATACGATCAGAACTGCGCGCTTAATATGAGCGCAAGGCTCATACACGCGAGAGTGCAGTTCGCTCACACGACAAATACAAATCTGACGGGATTAAATCTGCCCTCGGCTTATATTTTAAGAGATTCATTCGAAGGATCCCTGCACGCGTTTTACACAGACAGATTTTCAACGGCTATGTTCAAAGGCATGTGGGATTATAATTTTAATTTAAACGAGATCGTAAATCTTAACCCCGATTATATTTTATATATAATCAGCGAGAGAAATATAAAAAACGTTTTATATAATTAGCATAAATTTTTAGGAGAAGAATCGTTTTATGAAAAACAAGTTAAGGATCATAACAATAATATTGCTTTGCTGCGTATTGCTCTCGAATCTGTCTTTTTTATATTCGTGTAAAAAAGACGACGGCGGCGATGATACCAACGGCGACGGTCAGGCTGTTCACGGCGGAGGCTTGGGCGCAAGCGTAAATACGAGCTTTACGTCGAAGCAGATCGTCGACGCAGTTATCGCGGCTTTTACTGAATCGGAGCTTCCCGATATTCGAATGGACTATTTTTTCAGCGGCGCGTCCGAAGACAGCGATAATTATATCACTGAGGGAAGAGCCGGGAACGAGTTCCACGGAAGACCCGATCCCGTCGTGGAATTTGCCTATCTTGAAGATTTCGCGCTTTTTATGCCGTCTGGACAGAGCATATTCGAAGTGAGCGTTATGAAAGTCAGCGGAGATCAGAGCGATAATACCGGAGCGGTCAAAGCTATTCTTGAAAAGAGAATGGGAAGAGTGAGCCTCGGCCAGTTATTAAATTACGCCGCGCACTAAGAGCCGATTTTTCATGATATGCGCGTTATAACCGTAGAAAATTATGTGGTTCTTTTGGCTACGACTGATAATAAAAGAGCTGAGAACGTTATAGCCGAAATGATTTACGGCGATACGAATATCAGCTTCGGGGCAGATAATACCGGCGAAGAAAACAACGGCGATACGGCCAATATAGAAGAAGTTACGGAGAGGCCGGCTGTTTCCGTCAATCTGGACGGCGTAGTTGACATAGAGCCGGAGATACTATTTGATTTTGACATTCTCTCAGGTATAGATCTTACAGCCCAAGCTCCGCCGCCTGCTACAGATCCCGGCGCGAGAAAAACCAATCTGCCCAGGGTCGATATAAGAAAACACACGCACAACACGCATTTTCTCATAGGCGGGAAATGCGAAACCGGCGCGATGATAAGAGTTACGGGCGGACTTGATGAATTATATGTCAGATCAAACCACGGGAATTTTCTCGTAGAGATCCCGTTCGCGACGGAGGGCGCGACGATTTTAAGGCTGACCGCCGAAACTCCGGGAAAAGAACCGAGCGAGGAGATCGCTTTTATCGTAAGCCCGCGCAGGGATATAAATTATTTTGAAACATTCGGCACATTCGGCGTTATCGTCGGATATAACCACATGACTTATTTTTACGACTGCATAGATCACGGCGGAAGCGCGAGCTTGCTCACAAATGCCGACACTGAGATCGCGAATCTTACGACAAGAATATCAAACAGGATAACTCAATTAAGAGAAAGAGGCAGCAACGCCGAGATAATTTATCTGCTCGCGCCAAACACCGCGAGATTATGGGGCGAGGATATGCCGGCGCGCTACGCGGCCGAGCCCGGAAATATCACGACTATTTTAAGACGCTGGACGCAGGGAGTGACCGCGGGCGGCGCAACCGTCATAGATTTGGGCGACGTTATGGCCGCGCACAAAAACGACGAATATAAAATATGGCATTACACAGACTCGCACTGGACCGAATACGGGGCGTATATCGCTTACAGGG
>WQXD01000323.1 GCA_009785015.1 Oscillospiraceae bacterium
ACAGAACGAGTAATTAAATGTGTCCTTCATCATCGTGGCAGTAAAATGGAAGTAAAAGAAACCATCGAAGAAGAATGTGTTGCTGACGCTGACGCAATTTCACATTTTTATGATATTCCCGGCCTATTTCATGTTGCTTACAACCTTAAGTCGTTGTCCGAAGAAGATGGTATTGAATGGGTTAGAAGAAAACTCAACAGCGACTTTCAAAAACTAAGTCAGCGATCAAGAGAATTATATAAGAGTAAATATAATTCAATTATGCAATCGGTTTTTAGTGAACAGTAAAAAAGTATTCCCATTTGTACATCGGTAACTGTTGTCATATTTGTTTTGATATAATTTTAAGGTGAGCAACAATTGGCAAATTAACGAATTATTCATACATTTTCGGAAGTATGCCATTATCGATAATGCCCGCAAGTAACTTATTATCGCTGTCTATAAGCGCTGTAAAATCTTTATCGGATTTTCTGACGATAAGAAGATATGTGTTTCCTTCTTCGCTCGTCAGGTCGTAAGCCTCCCAATTTTCGTCCATACCCTCGGTTAATGGATTCATCGACACGGTTATTTTGTCATATTCAACACTGGCTGCCACGATAAATTCGTCAACAATTTTGCTTTGGTTTGCTGTGGCGCCCGTAACCTGTTGCAATAAACTGTCAAATAATATTTCGGTATTCGGCAGTACTTCCCTGAGTTTTTCTATCTGCTTCATATCAGTGATTAAATTTTCCCGCAAATCCAATTTTGCCAAATTTTTCAGACCTGTCAATGGGCTTATGTCGCTGATTTGATTCAAACATAAATCCAAATGCGTCAAATTCGTCAGCCCCGCCAGCGCGCTTATGTCGTTGATTTGATTGCCGCCTAAGGCTAATATCGATAAATTCGTCAGTCTTGACAATGTGGTTATTTCTTTTATTTGGTTATGGTTATATATATCTCTGCTGTTGAATAAATTTAAAATTTTCAAGTTTTTCAATTCCGCCAAAGGGCTTATGTCGCTGATGTAGGTCTCCCTTAAATTTAATACGTTCAAATTCGTCAGACCTGCCAGCGCGTTTATGTCGTTGATTTGGCTGCCCGCCAAATCTAAAGATTGTAAATTCGTCAACCCCGCCACTGCGCTTATATCGCTGATTTGATTGTTGCCTAAATTTAGTTCAACCAAATTCGTCAGACCTGCCAATACGCTTATGTCCTTGATTTGATTGCTGTATAAACTCAAATTTGTCAGATTTGTCAGACCTGCCAGCGCGCTTAAGTCGCTGGTGTTACCCGGCAGGCAGTAATTTTCGCCGGGAGTCAGCGTCATTGGAACCATCCGCAAAGATTGCAAATTTACCATATATCTCAACGGCTCAATATCGGCGTTCGCAAGTTGCGAAGAATCCAGTTCAAGATGCGTTATCGACGTGCTGTAACGCTCCCCGTTTATAACGATATAATCAGAGTTTTCATTCTCATTAAGAGTAATTTCCTTGTTTGTATTTGCCAAATTTGCCGGGGTTTCAATACCCATAAAATTCACAAATCCAATCACGAACACCGCTGCTGCGACTGCCGGAATTATTTTTAACAAGTTTATTTTTATGTTTTTGTCTTTTGTCGCCCTTTCTAAATTCAGCGTTATGTCGATCATTTCCGCGAAAGTTTCATCGCTTATTTTATCCGCAAAGGATTTTTTATTCATAAACAGTTATCCCTCCTCTTATCAAAAAGTTTTTTATTTTGTTTTTCAATCTGCCAACGCGCTTATTTACCGTGTTTTGTCTGATATTGAGAACTTTTGCGATTTCCTCCGGCGAATAAAAAAACATAAATTTCATGTTGAATAAAGCCTTTTCCTGTTTATTTAACTTTTTGAATATACTCTCTATAAGCATCTCAAACTCAACTTCGTTTTCAAATTCCAAAGGATTGTAAAAAAAAGCAATTTTATCGTCGCCGATCAATTCGCCGCGCCTGCGCATATTGCTCCTGCAGTAATTCAACGCGGTGGAACGGGCGATTATCGAAACAAACGCCCCCATTGTACCACGCGTTTCGTTGTATTGAATTAATCTTTCTATCAATTCGATATATACGGTGTTTACGCAGTCGTCAATATCGCAGGATAAATCCGCATTATTTAAAATTCTTGTGACGATTGCCCTTATTTGCGGGTGGTATTTCTCGTAAAAATTAGTATTCACTGCGGAAATATTGTTATCCATATTTTCTATTTCTTTTACATTCATAAAATTAATATACAGCCGCTCCTCTCTTTGATTATTCTGTTTTTGACGCGTCTATATATACATACAATTTGAATATTGATATAGTGACATAAATTTTAAAATATTTTTTTCAAAAAAACAAATCGAAAGGATATGAGAGCGTTATGGCAAAATCAATAATGATACAGGGAACTTCCTCCGGCGTGGGAAAAACTATAATAACTATGGCGTTGTGCAGGATTTTAAAGCAGGACGGCTACAATGCGGCCCCGTTTAAATCGCAGAATATCACTTCAAACACGGCGTTTGTAAATGACGGCGGCGAAATCGCCGTATCGCAGCTGTTACAGGCCCGCGCGGCAAAAACCGAACCGAATACGGATATGAATCCCGTGATACTGAAGATGTCGTCTGAAAAAAACGGCACGCAGGTCATACTCAACGGCAAGCCGTACGGCAAGATAAACGCGTATAATTTCAAGGAAATCAAGCGGGATTTAATACCCGAAATAACAAAAGCGTATGACAATTTGTCAAAGCGGTACGACATAATCGTTCTCGAAGGGGCGGGCAGCCCCGTCGAATTGAATCTGAACAAAAACGACGACGATATCGTCAACATGGGCATTGCGAAGCGCGTAAAATCGCCGGTTTTGCTTGTATCCGATATCGACAGGGGCGGAGTGTTCGCCTCGTTGTACGGCACAGTCAACCTTTTGGATAAATCCGAGCGGAAATATGTAAAAGCGACCGTCGTAAACCGTTTCAGGGGCGATATATCATATTTCAAAGACGGGGTGGACATCCTCGAAAATATAACCGGAGTGCCTGTCGCGGGCGTTGTTCCGTATTTTAAATTTGATATACCCGAAGAAGATTCTTTATACACCAACGACATATCGTCAAACGGAGATTTTGACGCTCAGTTTGATCTGATTGCGGATCATGCGCGCAAGTCGCTTGACATGGAATTGATTTATAGAATAATAAACGGCGGAATGGGGGAAAATTATGGATAATCTGCAAAGAAAAAAGTTTGTCGCCTCATACAGCGGCGGCAAAGACAGCGTTTTGGCGATATACAAGGCGATCAGTTCAGGGCTTTTGCCCCTTGAACTGATAACGACATATAACACGGACGCCGACCGCTCGTGGTTTCACGGAATAACCGAAGAGATAATACAAAAAGTTTCAAATTCGCTTGAAATACCGGTTAAGCTGATTAAGACATCCGGCGCGCAATACGAGGAAAATTTTGAAAAAACTCTTGCAGACGCGAAAAACAGAGGCGCGGAAGCGTGCGTATTCGGAGATATAGACATTGAAGAGCATCTCGAATGGTGTACAAAGCGCTGCGAAAAAGCCGGGCTCATGCCGTATTTCCCGTTGTGGAAACAAGAACGGAAGAAATTGGTCTATGAGTTTTTGGAATCGGGATTTTCGGCGATCATCACGATAGTTGACACAAGCCGCATGCCAAAAGATTTTCTCGGACAGATACTGAGCCAAAAAGTTGCGGATTCAATTGAGCGAAGCGGGGCGGATATATGCGGCGAAAACGGCGAATATCATACGTTTGTGTTCGACGGGCCGATTTTTGGCAACAAAATCGATTTCAAAATTATCGAAAAATTTGAAAAAGACAAATATTGTATTTTAAACATAAATTGAAATTTTAACGCTTTTACGATTTTTTTGCCCTGCCGCCCGTCATGACGGCTTTGATCGCCCTGTACCAGAACGGCTCCATGCGTTTTGCCACTTTTTCCAATTCTTTTGAGATTTCAATGTGCTGAGGACATTGCTTTTCGCATGCCCCGCATTTTGCGCACAGGCTCGCCGAATAATTTTTCTGGGGCGAAAAGCCGCCCGTCGAGGTCGCGTACAACTGAACGGCTGAAATCATGCCGACGGCATACGACATATTATACGCGGCGA
>WQXD01000324.1 GCA_009785015.1 Oscillospiraceae bacterium
AGCCGCCCCCACCATCAGCGCCGCAGCCATCGGCGCGCTCCCCCTCGCCGCCCGCTTCGGCGCGCCCGATTCCGTCGCCGACTTCGCCAACCTCGCCTCCGCCAAATCACTACCCCCCCATCGCACTCCGGCCCGGATGTGCTACGCGTCGACACCGACAAACTCCGCGCCTACGCTACCCGCATCCAAAACATCGTCTCCCGCTTCACCGCCCGCGCCGCTGACCTCCGCTACGCCGCCGACCGCGAGCGCGCAAAAGATGAGCCCGACGAAGAGCTCATCATGCAGTACCGCAGTATGGCGGCTGTGTTCGACGCCAGGATATCGGACCTCGAGAAGCTCATCACTTATTTCTCCAATGTGTCTGACACCTTCGAGGCTGCCGAAGCCAATATCGCCGCCCGTATCGAAGCTTTTCAATTCTAATTTTTTCAGGCGTTCAATATCCTCACCAAATAAAAAATACAGAGCGCAAGAATGAAGACTATAAAGATCCGCGTGAAAACCTTAAGGCCCGAAACTATTTTTTTGCCCGTTTTGGGGTTTCTGTTGGAATACCGGTCGGCATATTCGTTCCCGAAAGATTCCCTTATTTTATCTTCTTCTATGTATATATTCAAAAAATCCCTGACGATGTTAATTAAAAACTTCGGCATATTATATCCGGCCCTCCTTTTTAGCGAAAACGGCTGACTCAGTTTTCGTCTTTGAATTTAAACTCCACCAGACGCTTGAACATGGCGAGGCTTCGCCGGTAGGTTTCCTGTATTTTTTCGTTGTCTTCCTCCGAAACAAGCATATCCCTGACAACCACGACGGTGCCCTGCGGAAAATTAAACAGCCCCGTATAATAGTCCCAGCATTGCAAATCGCCCAAGCTCACCGCATAGCCGTCGAACGCCTCCTCGGGGATATATCCGAGCGCGTCCTCCAAGGGCATAAACAAGCCCCCTCTTTTGGAATATTGCCTGTATATGTCGCGGTCGATGAAATATACCGCGATATTTCCGGTGGCAAGTTCCAGCTCGATCTGGGTCTGCGTGGTGATGATCCCCTGTATGTCCACGGGCCGCCCCTGCGCCCTCGCGTTTTCCAACTGGACGTCGGTCATGTACAAAAACTGCGTAAATTCCACATGTATTTTTCCGTCCCCGTTGAAATCCTCGCCGAGTATTTCGTTTAAAGCGCGCCAAAGGTCCTCGTACATTTCGGAATCGATTTCCTGACCGCCTATATACGCGATATTCACATCTCCTTTTACCCTTACGGCGCACTGCACCACGCAGAAAACGATAAACGCCAAAACCGCGATACCTATCAAAAGCACAAATTTATAGTGATACCACAAATTGTCAAACTTTCTTTTCCATTCGAATAAATGGTCGCCCAATTCTTTTTGTTCGTCTTTTTCGTCCATAAATCCCGCTCCCTTCCGTCGGTTATTACGGTTATCACTTTTCCGGTTTCATCAGGGGAAACAAAACGCACTCGCGGATAGGGCGGTCCATTATAAACGAAAACAGCCTTTCCGAAACGCCGAAACCGAAGGCCGGAGGCATTCCGTACGCCAGCGCCTCGATAAAATCCTGGTCGTGGCTGTGCGCCTCCGTATCGCCGGATTCTCCCATTGCCCTCTGTTCCCTGAATCTGTTTTCCAAATCCAACGGGTCGTTCAGTTCCGAATAACCGTTGCCCATTTCGGAACCCGCGATGATGATTTGTATTTGATCCGCTTTTCGCGGGTCGTCTTTTTTTCTTTTGGGCAAGGGGTTGAGCTGGATTGGCTGCCCTACCAAAAATCCGGGACCCGCGAGCTCTTTTCTCGCCGCTTTCCATAAAATGTCGACTAACCGCCAAAAATTCTGTTTCGGGTCGTAGGCGACTTTGAGCTCGTCCAGCTTGTCTTTTATCTGTTTTGTATCGGTTTCGTAAATCCCGATACCGAAACTTTCTTTGATCACAGTCTCAAAATCGTACAATACCCATTCTTTGTCCACGTCGATTTCAAATCCGCGCGATATGAATTTCGAAGTACCCGTTACCGCCGAGACGACCTTTCGGTACATTTCCTTTACCAATTCCATTCCGTCGCCGCAGTCGGCGTATGCCCAATAAAATTCCAATTGCGTGTAATCCTGCAAATGCTCGCTGCTCATCCCTTCGTTTCGAAACTGTCTCCCGATTTCAAACGTTTTGTCAAAACCGGCGACCAGCAATCTTTTCTGCCACAGCTCGCCCATCGATATCCTCAAAAAAACGTCGATGTCCAACGCGTTGTGGTGCGTTTTAAACGGAGTCGCGGCCGCCCCTCCGGAAGTGACTTCCAAAACCGGCGTCTCCACTTCCAGAAATCCCTTTTCGGACAAAAAATTTCTCATAGTGTTCCAAAACAGCTGTTTTTTCACAAACAGCTGCTTTTGTTCGCTGTTCACGATCAAATCCAAATATCTCTGCCTGAACCTTATATCCGCGTCCTTCAAGCCGTGAAACTTTTCGGGCAGGGGAGAAAGCGATTTCGAGAGCAGTTTTAAGTTATAGGCGTGGATTGAGATTTCGCCGGTTTTGGTTTTGAATACTTTGCCCTCTATTCCCGCGATATCGCCTATGTCCCATTTTTTGAAATCCGCGTATTTTTCCTCGCTCACGTCCTCCATTCGCACGTATGCCTGTATGTTTCCGTGAAAATCGGCTATGTTTATGAAACAGGCTTTTCCCATGTTGCGCCTCGACATAATCCGCCCCGCGATTTTTACGTCTTTTCCCTCAAACATCTCAAAATTTCCGGTGATTTGTTTTGTATTCGAATCCACTTCGTATTTGGTCACAAGATACGGGTTTTCGCCGCTTTCGATCAAATCGGCGAGTTTTTCGCGGCGTATTTTGAATTGTTCGCCGGAACAATCGTTTTCGTTCAAAATTATTCCTCCTTTATTTTCGAAATATCCAGAATTTCAAGCCTGAAAATCCCTCTGGGCGTTTCATATTCCACCGTTTCGCCTTTTTTTGATCCCACCAGCACTTTGCCTATCGGCGATTCGTCCGATATTTTGTTTTTGAAAGGGTCGGCTTCCATTGACCCCACCAAACTGTAGATAATTTCTTTGTCCAGATTCAAATTTCTCACTTTTACTTTATTGCCTATATTTATTTCATCTGTTTTTATATCGCTTTCATCCATCACTTTGACATATTTCAGCTGCTCTTCGAGCTCCATGATCCTCGCTTCCACCTTCGCCTGTTCGTTTTTTGCTTCGTCGTATTCGCTGTTCTCCGACAAATCGCCGAAAGCGCGCGCGATCCCTATCGTATCGATGATTTCTTTGCGTCTGATAGTTTTGAGATATTCGCATTCATCCTCCATTTTTTTTAGTCCGTCTGCCGTAACCAAAAGTTGTTTTAAAGTCTTTTGCATTTTCGCATTCTCCTCGTTATTATTTTTATTTTTTATACAAACAAAATTCCAACACCCTAAAATAACGGCCAAACAACCGATTATTTTAAAATATTGAAATATATTTCAAATCATTCAAGCGCTTCTATGGCCGCTTGGAGCTGCGTGTCTTCCTCGTCGGTGATTTTTTCAAACCCCTTTTCTTTGAGCAGCTCTTCGGGCAAAGCGACCTCGATATGCGGAAAAATGCCGATTCCGTCGTAACATTCGCCGAAAGGAGGCAAATATCTGGCATTTGAGATTTTTATCGCGGTTATGCCGTCGCTTAAGGTATATATTCCCTGCATTGTACCTTTGCCGTATGTCTTTGCCCCTATCAGCACGGCTTTTTCGTAGTCCTGCAAAGCCGCGCAAAAAAGCTCCGCCGCGCTCGCGGTGCTCTCATTCATCAAAACCGCCATAGGGGCCACTATTTCCTCGGCGTCGGAAAAAATAACTTCAGGTTCGCCGCTGTTTTTATATGTATATCTGATTATCGGGCCTTCCGGCAGAAGATAATCCAAAGTCTGCGTGACTCCCAGAAGATCGCCTCCGGGATTGTATCTCACATCGAATATATATTCGGAAGCGCCCGCCGCGGTCAGCTCGTTTACCGCGTTTATGAATTCGCCGGGGGTCTCTCTATTGAAAGTTTTTATTCTTATATACCCTATGTCCCCGTTTATCATTCTGTACTTTACGCTTTG
>WQXD01000325.1 GCA_009785015.1 Oscillospiraceae bacterium
CACAGCTCAACCCTCCGAATAATCAAATAATTTTACATAAGGAGCCTTTTTTTATGCCATATTACAATCTGCGCTGTCCCGCCTGCGACAAAGAATACAACATATTGGCCACGGTGAGCCAAAAAACCGAGAAGCGCGTGCCCTGCCCCGATTGCGGTTCATTCGAACTCGTCACCGTGTACAAGGCCGCGCCCGCCTATATCAAAAGCTCCAAAGAACCCGAATGCCCGAACCGCAAAATCTGCGGGGAAAGCTGCCGCCGCATAGGCTGAAAAATCAGGCGTATTTCAGCGAGGCAAGCCTGTTTTGGCCTGTTTTTTCGAAAGCGTCCAATGTCATGACGACCGAACCGCAGCTGTCGAATTCGTCGATTGAGAGCCCGCCGGGCTCATATGCCTGCTCGAATTCCGGCAGGGCGTCACCGACCCGCCGCAAAGCCGCTTCGTCGACGGGGGCGTCAAAAAACAGCTCCCGCCTGAGTTTTCCCGCCCGGTCCGCTTCTTCGACGGCGGCCTGGATTGTGGGATGGATGGTCGCGTGGTATTCGCCGCCCGACAGCTGCTCCACCTGCATGGGCGAGCGGAATGCCGCCGGCATGACCTTGGAGCAAAACCCCTCTTTTTTGAAAATGGCCGCGCTGCGCTTCACGATGGCGAGCGACGCCCAGCCGAGATCCTCGGCCGCAAGCCCCAATTCGCGCTCCTCGTTGAGCTTCGCGAAATAATCCTGAGCTCTTCCCATAACCACCGCGCACGAGGACCAGGCGGGTGAAATTCCGGATTGCAGGGCCCTCTCGCGGCCCCTTTCATACGCTTTCGCCGCTTCGATTGCCTGAGATACCGTGGTGACCACGGTGGGGTTGGTCGGAATTCCGAGCGCGGCGAGCTCCTCCAAGACCCACATGCCCGCTTTTGTGCCCGGAATCTTCACCATCACGTTTTTGCCGATTTGGGAAAGGCGTTTTCCCATTTCCAGCATGCCTTGCGCGTCATAACGCAGACTCGGGGCCACCTGCGCGCGCAGACAGCCGTCAAAGCCGCCTTTTTTTTCGTGCAGTTCCATCAAAAATCCGGAAAAGCGCTCCACGACAAGGCACATCGCCCCGAAAGAGTATTCGAGCTCCGGCAGGCTTTTGTCCAAAGCGGCCAGCTTCTCCTTGTAAACGTCGGTTTCGGTGGTCAGCGATTCGTAAGACAGCGGCGGATTGCTGGTCATTCCGATGGCGCCCTGCGCGAGCGCCGATTCCACTTGGGTTTGCAGCGCGGAATCGTTGTTCCAGATAAACGCGGTTTCGCGCGCCATCCATGATAAATATGACTGTTTTATAATATCACTTCCTTAAATCTTTAATTGTTTTTTGTTTTCAGCGCCGGTTATAACGCTCTATGCAAACTGCCCGTTCGACGCTTTTCATATAGTCCAGCCCGCGCCGCGCCGCTTCTTTTTGATCCGGATACGGCAGGCATTCCAGGGTGATATACCCCTCATACCCGATATCGGCCAGCGCCCGGGTCAACTGTTTGAAATCCAGCGCGCCGCCCCCCGGATACATCCGGTTGTTGTCGGAGTAGTGTACATATCCGAGCGGCTTGTTTTTGCAGTAAAGTATGCTTTCACTGAGGTTTTTTTCTTCTATGGCCATGCTGTGGGTGTCTATATGCAGCGAAAGATTGTCTTTTTTCTGCTCCGTTATGAAATCCATGGTTTCCGGCACTCCGTTCAAATAGTTGCTTATATACCGCAAAATGGACTCGATAACCACCAAAACGCGCTTTTTTTCCGCATATTCGCAAATCTGCGCGAGCGCGAGCTCGAATCTTTTTTGATATTTGGCCAAATCCCCGCCCTTCGGTATATTGCCCCTCATCATGCCCACGATCAGACGGGCCCCGAGCATGGCCGCGAGATCCGCATGCTCCAGCATGCGCGCCATGGCGAGTCCGCGCTTTTTTTGATCGTCGTCGATCAGGCACAGGCCGCCTATGGTGTACTCCATGCCGTTGGCTATGGCGCAGACGGCCAAATTGTAACTGCCGGCGGTTTTTTTGATCTGGGCCGCGTCATAACGCGCCGGTTCGCGCAAATGCAGTTCTATCGCGTCGTAGCCGATTTCGGCCGCTTCGGCGCAAACGGCGTCAATTGACCCGCGCAGCGTGACCGGCTGCGCCGCGGGCAGCTCCTCCAATGACGCGGATACCCCGTATAAAAACATAAATTCCCTCCCCTTTATTTTGTTTTGTTCACTTCGCATCACCCGAACAATCCCGCTTTTTTCCAGCCGCAGGCCGTCAGGTAATCGCGTATCGGCGTTTTGACTGCCGCAGTGTCGAATTTGAACCCGATGAGCCCGGTTTCGCCGGTCTGGTTGTTTTGGCCTACGCCGAATTGTATCGATTTTTGGCTTGAATTGCCGATGAAAGTGCTCGAGGACGAACCGAAGCCCACTTTGCCGCCGCCCGCTTTGACGCCGGCCGATTTGTTGTCGCTTCTGTCCGTCTCGGTGTATTTCCCGTTGTTATTCAGCGTTACCGTGTAGGTGAACGCTTTTGTCTGCTCGTTTATTTCATGCGGGGAAAAGAAGGTCGCGTCCATCCATTTCCAGCGCGCCACGATCGAATCGCCCTCGACGCCGACCTCCCAGGGCTGCCCCAGGTTGTTTAACGCCTGCGGCGCTTCCCACAGCACTTTTTGCTTGTCGCTGTAGGCGTAAGCGTAAACCGGAGCGGGGGCGGCGTAGGCGGGCTGCTGCTGAGGCGCGGGAGGCGGCTGAGGCGCAGCCGGCGCGGGGGGCCAGTAGTCCGGCGGCCCCTGATTAGTTTGCGCGGTCTCCTGCTCGATTTCGATTTTCGCGCCGCAGTATTTGCAGAACTTTTTGATCTCCGCAAGCTGCGAGCCGCAGTTCGCGCAAAATCCCGTCATAAATTTCTACCTGCCTTTCAATATGTTTTACAAAAGGTTTTTTAATTGCTTATGGCGCGTATGCCGAGTTTCGCGGCCAATTCGCAGTCCAAGACGTAGCATGGGCCCAATGTGTAGTCTCCTTCCCCGCTTATATACCCCCACCATTCGTCGGGGGTCAGGTACCTGACTGTGCGGTTCCAGCTTTCATTGTCGGCTCCCATGGGCAGAATCGTGGTCTCAATCAGAAAATACTCGCCGCTCATCGGCCAGACTTCCAAGGCCACCTGCGTGTGCCCGGGCGGGAAAATCAGCATGCAGTGCATCCCCATCGACTGAAGCGCCGTCGCCATGAGCAGAGAAGTCTCCACGCAGATCCCGCTGCGCGTGCGAAGCACGTCGGCGGGAAAGAGCACGCGCTGCCAGGCGTCCATCGAAAAATATGAATTATTGTAGCGAACTCCGGCCATGTCGCTTATCGCGCCGTGGATGGCGACGGCCTGGACCCAGGTGCCCGAGGAGACGTCGTCGAAAACGCCGATGTCCTGATAGCCGACCAGCATTTGCAGCTCTCCCCCGGTTATATAGCTCAAATAGTCGATTGCGTCCCGTTTGAGTTCCACGATTTCGGGCGCTTCGATGGTCATCCACGCCAAAAGGTTGTCCGTATAGGCGTCCTGGTTCATTTCGTCGCCCCATACGATGTCGTATTTGCTGTACAGCTTTATATTCTTGCTCTCCTGCACGAGCAGCTTTCCGCTGTCCGTCGCGGTGACCGAGTAGACAAGCTGCGCCGTCTTTTCCGAATTAAGCTCGATGTGCCCGGTTATAAGCGGAGGCACGATACGCAGTTTTGTAACCTGCCGCCCCAGCGTGACCTTTTGCTTATACAATTGGGTGAATCCCGGCACTTCGACTTCTATGACCACGTCCATCTCCCCGTAATCGCAGTAGCCCGTAAAAGTGGCGAGCGATTCGAGTGAGCGGTAATTTGCGGGAAACAGTTCGTCGATTGTCGAAAATTCGATTGTGGGCTCGGGGTTTTTGCTCTGATATGTGTATGCGGCGCCGGATAGGTTCAAGGCTGCCGGCTTTGTTTGGAATACGAAATAATAGGCCAAAAATCCCCCCGCGGCCAAAACCAAAACGGGAACGGCGATAAAAAGCGCGATCAGGGCGGCCGGCATTTTTTTCTTCGCGGCGGGGTTTTTGGGCGCGGGGCCATAGGCGGCGGGCTG
>WQXD01000326.1 GCA_009785015.1 Oscillospiraceae bacterium
CGAGATCGGTTTTCCTTCTGTCCGTTCATATCTTTTGAAAATGGCATTGAACGGAATGATCATAAATCTTGACCTGATGGACGTTCGGGAGTGTTCCCGTCTGCTCCGCAATGTTGGAAATAATATAAATCAAATAGCGAAACGAGTAAACGAAACCGGGAATATCTATGTTGATGATCTTACTGATATAAAGGATCGCTTGAATGAAATTTGGAAGCAGCAGGATAAAATAATCCGCAGCCTTGCGAAAATTTTGGAGGTAGTCTGATGCCGGAATTGAAAATCATTACCATGCGCGACATTGAAAGAGAAAGCGTCAAATGGCTGTGGGAGCCGTATATTCCGCAGGGTAAAATCACAATAATACAAGGCGACCCCGGCGACGGCAAAACTACAATGGCACTCGCTATCGCCGCCGCAGTCACAACGGGTATACCGCTTCCGGACAACTGCGGCTGTACCGCTCCCGCCAGTGTTATTTTCCAGACTGCCGAAGACGGTTTGGCTGACACGATAAAACCGCGCCTTGAACAGCTTGGCGCGGACTGCGGCAGGGTTCATGTCATAGACGAAGGGGAGAAATCCCTCTCCCTCGCTGATGAACGTATTGAACAGGCTATCACTGAAACCAACGCGAAATTGCTGATAATTGACCCCTTATGCGTTGCAACGCATAATGTATCTTATTGTATACGCCAGCCTGAAATAGCCTGAAGTTGCCGGGAAAGAATTACCCGAAACCGCCGAGAGCGTTTACCCGAAGTTGCGCACAACCGCAAAAAATGATATAATACACCACGAGGAGTAAGCGTAATGATAATAATAAAATCATACCGTCTTGAAGAGCAAGGCGGCTTTTTCTTTCGTGAGGTCAAATGAGGCGGGTTATTGCCCGATATGCGGCGAAGCCCTCATAATCCGAGGCGAGCGCCAAAGAAAACTGATAACCGGCATCGGAAATAAGGTAACGCTTGTAATCCGGCGGCTGAAATGCGAGAAGTGTAAGCGAATCCATCATGAGCTGCCGGACTGCATAGTGCCGTATAAACGGCATTGTGCGGAAACAATCGAAGCAATCGTGAGCGGGAAACCGGATGGATTCCCGTGCGGCGAAGCCCTGATGCGCCGAATAGCCAAATGGTGGAAGGTTGTGAGCGAATATTATTTAAACATATTAAAATCGCTGGCGGAAAAATATCAAATAACATTTTGTGAGCCGCCGCAGTTTAAAGAACTCGTTCGCGCTGCGGCGAACACAAACAACTGGATTTCGCCAAAAACAATTTGTACCCGAACGGAATTGAAGAACCGGCGGCGTGCGTGTTAAAATATCACCGTAGTCAAAAAGGCTGCAAAATGAATAAAAAGAAAGGTTACGGTGTATATGGAAAACACAAAAAGCACTCGGACAGGGGACGAAACGGCGTTGTCCCGCTACAAAATCATCAGTCCAATCATAATTGCGCTGGAAGAGCAGGCGGACAGAGGCAAAATCGGGCTGTTAAAAAGCAAGGCGTGCTGCGAGGGTGGAATAACCCGGAAAACTCTCTCAACATGGCTTACTCGCTATGCCCAAAACGGCTTGGAGGGGCTGAAATACAAAAGCGCGACGGTGGGAGTCAAGCGAAAAATCCCGCCCGAATTGGTTAAAGAAGCAATACTGCTGAAATTAGAGGTGCCGACGCGGAGCGTACCGCAAATCATCGAAATCCTTGAGTTGGAGGGGAAAGCCGCGGCGGGCTTCCTCAAACGGGCAACATTACAGGACAGACTGCGGGAGGAGGGATACTCGACTTCGCAAATGAAACTGTACCAAAACCCCGGCGTTGCCGCCCGTCGGTTTGCCCGGAGCGAAAGGAACGCAATGTGGCAGGCTGACATAAAATACGGACCCACTCTCAAAATCAACGGCAACAGCGTACAAATATACTTTGTGGGATTTATCGACGACGCAACACGATATATTGTACACGGCGAATTTTATGACACGCTTGACCAAAGCATAGTTGAAGACTGTATGAGAAAAGCGATACTCAAAGAGGGCGTGCCGCAAAGGGTGTTTTTCGACAACGGCAGTCAGTTCCGCACAAAATGGATGGAGAGGGCGTGCGCGATTCTTGGAATACAGCTCATATTCGCAAAAATTTACAGCCCGGAATCAAAGGGCAAAATCGAGAGGTTCAACAAAAGCCTTAACTCTTTCATCGCCGAAGCCGTGCTGAAAAAATCAGGGAGTTTGTCGGAGTTCAACCATCTGTTTAATATATGGCTTGCGGAGTGTTACCACAATAAAGAACACGCCGGCATTGACACAACGCCGGAAGATGCTTACAAATCGTCGAAAACTCCGTTGAAATTCCTGCCCGCTGAAACTATAGCGAACGCCTTCCTGCATGGCGAGCGCCGGAAAGTCGATAAATCCGGGTGTATCAGCTTCAAAGGCAAAAAATACGAGGTCGGTATAATATATATAGGAAGAACCGTCGATGTTATCTTTGACGCATTAGACACAAGCGTTATTACGGTCGAGGACAAGCATTTTAATACGTCATTTCAGGTAAAAGAGCTTGTAATCGGGGAACATACCGGACCTCGCCCGAAGCTGCCGAATTTCATGACGCCGTCCCAACCCGAAACGTCGCGCTTGCTTGACGAAAAAGCCAAGAAGCATGAAAAACGGCAGTTATCCGCGAAAATGGCTATCAGTTATGCCGATATTAACAAATACTTGAAATCGGAAGGAGGCAGTGAAAATGTTTAAAACTTTCTACAACTTTGCGAACATTCCTTTTTCAAGGACGATACCCACCAACAATCTCTACAAAGGCAATAATTCCGACGAATTGATTGAACGCCTGAAATATGCCGCGGAAAGTCAGTTGTTCGCTGTCGTCCTCGGTGATAGCGGAACGGGTAAAACTACGACGCTGCGCCGTTTCTGCGACGAAACCCATGACGAAAATTATTGCACTATGTATCTTTCCGACTCAAAGCTGACCCCGAGGACATTTTACAAAAGTTTGCTTGAGCAGCTCGGATTTGAAGCCAAGTATTACCGCAACGAAGCCAAGCGCCAGCTTCACAAAGAAATCGAAATCATGAAAGGCATGAGCGGCGTTTCGCCGGTGGCAATCATTGACGAAGCCCATTTGCTCGACAAGGAAATGCTTGAGGAAATCCGCTTCCTTATGAATTTCAAAATGGATTCCCAAAGCCCGATGGCGCTTATTCTAAGCGGGCAAACCGAATTGTGGGACAAGCTGATGCTCCAGTCATACGCCGCTATCCGCCAGCGAATCGACATTAAATGCGTCGTCGGGAGGCTTGACAGGGCAAAGACGACTGAATATATATCGGCGCATCTTTCCTATGCCGGCGCAGACCGTGAAATATTCACCGAAGCCGCCATTGACGAGCTCTTTAAGTTTTCCGGCGGCATTCCGCGCATTATCAATAAAGCCTGCACCGAATCCCTTATGTACGGCGCGTTCAACCGCAAAACTATCCTCGACGACCGCATGGTTAAAATGATTGTTGAGCAGGAACTGATTGGAGGTAATTCATAATGGGTAAAAATATTACCATCCCTTACTCGCTTTTTTCTAAAATTGTTGCCCTGCTTGAATCTTGGGATATTTCACACTATTGCCAGTACACACAAGAAGAGTATTTCGATGTTATTTTCGCGCTTGAGAAAAAACAGAAGAGCATCGAGCTGCGCGAGGCTTATTCAAATATTATCAATGCCGAATCCGAAGAACAGCGGCACAATGCCCGTATGCGCTATCTGATGGAAAAGCGCAATCTGCGGGAGCAATTTTAACCTTATCAGGAATACTCAAGGGCGTGTACGCCCTTGTTCAACCGGGCGGTGCAACGCCCGGTTGTTCTCTTCGTCAGCTCACGCCCGTTTTTTTTGGGAAATGCCTTTCGGCGACTTTGCGTAATTCTTTCCCGGCGATTTCCAACCAAAGTCGCTCGGCATTAACAGGCGCGTCATAATGGCTCAAAAATCTTTGGCTGAAAATGTAGCGCAAGCGATAACAGACTTTGACGGAATTAAAACCGCTATAGAAAATAAAGGCGTGGATGTGCCGTCAAATACGCCTACAAGTCAATACGCCGATAAAA
>WQXD01000327.1 GCA_009785015.1 Oscillospiraceae bacterium
CACTTCGCTTCATCGAACTCACCTCCTCACATTATATTATATCACAAATCGTTGCTCTTGTCAAACGTTTTTCTACGCTTTCGAAAATATTTTTTCCTTGCGCCTTATATCCCCATTGCTAAACCAAGGGCTCTTACGGCGCTCTCGATAATATAACTATATACGATAAAAAATACGAATAAATGAGTAATTTGTAAAAAATTTTTCCGTAAAAAGCAAAACCGGACTCCATTTCTGAAATCCGGTCGGTGTGGGAAAATTTATTATAGCGCGCCAAGCCATTTTTCTAATTTTTTTATCCTGTCTGAATCTCCTACAGTTCTTATGAATCCACGTATCATGTCTTCAACCTGCCCTGTCGCTATCTGTTGTTCTTCGGAGTCAGTACAATTCAGCGACCTTTCTAAATTGAACTCAAGCCAGTCTAACCCTTCAAGATAACGATTAATTATGACATTTTGCCAGTTTACTTTCGGCAGCTTAGTTTTAGCAGTATATCCATGTGCAAACGCCAAAAACCTGTCCTTGTCTTTTTCACTGCCATGTTCGGACCAATGTAAAGCCGTTTTGAGAAAATCATCCAAAGGATTTATCATTCCCGCGCTTTTCCAGTCAACTAAATACGGCGTATATCCCTGCCATATAACATGGCGCGGATCTAAAACACGGTGACTGACTATATTTTTTTCGGTAAGCGAGTTTAACGCTTTAACTCCTTTCGCGTAATACTCCTGTATCATATCAATGTTTTCCTCCAACAAACCAACCCATGCGGCGGCGCTTTCCTTGCCTTTTTGCAAATAACCGCCCCAGTCGGCCAAACGTGTGCGCGGGGAAACCTCGCTTGACAAATTCAACGCGGAAAAATCAATCTGATGTATATCGGCAAGCACGCCCCCCATTATTCTGCTGTGTTCCGGCGTAATATCATCATATGAGAAATAATCTCCCTCAATCCAGTCGAAAACAAGATATAATTGTCCGTCCGTCTCCTGAACGATTTTACCGTTAAATATTTTAGCGGGAACGGCCTTGACCCGTTTGGCGGCTATGCCGACAATCTTCTCCGTAAAAACAGCGTCTTCCAACGTCTGCCCCCGTGGATTCAACGCTTTGACTGCATATTTTCCTTGTGTCGTCGTCACTTCGTACACTTTATTGGAATATCCCCAATATATATGCGCGGGCTCGCTTGTCAATGTTCCGATTGACAGGGATTCGCATAATTTTTCTATCGATTTGCTGTTTACCGCGTGATAATTTTTCATATCTTTTTTAGCTGATTTATTATCCATAATTGCCTCCTTTAATTCTTTTGGTGTTAAATTGTTACACATCATTAAATATTTTTTCGGGGAACAGCCATACATTTTTACGAACGCCCTGTAAAATCCCGAATAAGTATCAAAGCCGTAATCCAAAACTGCGTCAATGGCTTTGCGCCCCGACGATATTTCGGCAAGCGCATGATTTATGCGTTTTTTTGCTATGTAATTCGCAACTGACGAACCTGTTATTTGGCTGAACAGCCGGCAATAGTGCCTGACAGAATAATTTGCCGTTTGCGCAAGTTCTTCCGCCGTAATATCCGTTTTTAAATTATGCTCGATATATTCGAGAGATGTTTTTATAAAGTGTTGCATGGTCGTTCCCCTTTTCCGTACGGTGATATAATTATACACCATAAACGCGATAAAAACATTGCCAATAAAGACATCATTACATAAAAAGCCAAAAACGGATTCCATTTCTGAAATCCGGTCGGTGTATATGTAGGGCGGGGGCTCTGCTCCCGCCGCAAAAGCCAATAAAACCGCTGCAATAATCAACAAAAACATGGGTTTCCTATTCATGGAGTAGTCTTCACATAATAGTCAAGGAAATCGTCGACGACCGCGTTTACCGCGGCGTTGTCGAACCCGTGGCCGCCGCCGTGAACCCGGTGCAGCGCTGCCGGTACCCCCGCCGCCTCGAGCGCGTCGCGCAAATATATGCTCTGTTTATACGGCACTATGTCGTCCGCGTCCCCGTGTATTATCAAAAACGGCGGTTCGGAACCGTCAATATATGTGACAGGGTCAGCCGCCGCCGCTATCATCATACCTCGTTTGCTGAACAAATACGCGCCGAGCATCTGCGAGCGAACCGCGTTGGGGTCGGACAAACTTTCGGCAGACTCCGATAATCCCGGCCATTCCCTGCCCAGCGCCGTAGGCCCGTAGAAATCCACCGCCGCCATAACGGAACAGTCCGCGCCCTTTGGCTCCCAGTCGGCGTGGCCGCTCGACGTCCCCATCAACGCCGCCAAATGCCCGCCGGCCGAATCGCCCGCGACGGCTATCCGCGAAGCGTCATACCCGTACTGCGCGGCGTTTTGCCTGAGATATACCAGAGCGTCTTTGCAGTCGATTATATTCGCGGGGAATACTCCCTGACCCGTCAGGCGGTATTCGATCGAAGCGAGCGCGTACCCGCGTTCGGCCTGCCAAAGCAAACCGGGTGATTTTCTGTCACCGAACATCCACGCCCCGCCGTGTATCCACATGATAAGCGGCGGATTTGTTCCGTTTTCCGGCATATATAAGTCGAGATAGAGCTCTATGCCGTCGATTTGCTTATACAATATATCCATGTGTTTTTTCATTATTATGTGTTTCCTTTCAAAAATATCCATATAACGGACTGACTTTTATTATACGCCATTCGTAAAATAAAATCAAGGTTTTACAAAACAAAAACAAAAATATGTTGCATAATTCATGGAAAAGCTGTATAATATGATCAAATATAAAATTTTTCAAACCTGCATGGCAGCAAAAGGAGGTTTTATGAGAAGAACCGACAGGGAAAAAGACGCCGGATTTGCCCTTGAAGTATTGCGCGGCTGCGAATATGCGACGCTTGCCACGGTCAATACAGACAAAACGCCGTATTGCATTCCCATCTCCCCTGTTTTAATCGGCAACGCAATATATTTTCATTGCGCCCTGAAAGGACAAAAGCTCGACAATATCAGGCAAAACGACGCTGTTTGCGTCAGTTGCGTCCGTTATACAAAACTTGTGCCGGAAAAATTCACAACCGAATATGAAAGCGCCGTCGCGACGGGCAAATGCGGAACAGTTTCGGACGAGGCCGAAAAAATCGCGGCTCTTCGGGCAATTTGTGAAAAATACGCGAAAAATAACATGAGCGGATTTGAAGCGCAGATGGCCAAATCCTTACATAAAACCTGCGTATGTAAAATTCATATAGAACAAATAACCGGCAAGGCAAATATGTAATCTGGGGGTATAATATGAACATTCTTCTTGTAATGTGCGACCAGCTTTGCGCGTCCGCGCTTGAAATATACGGCGGAAACGCCGATGTGCCCAATATAAAAAAGCTCGCTGAAAACGGAATGGTTTTTGAAGCGGCATATTGCCAGACTCCGGTGTGCTCCCCCTCAAGAGCTTCGCTTATCACCGGAAAATATCCCCACAGGCACGGGCTTGTCGGAAATGTTATGCGCCTTGATTACCCCGTCTGCGGCGGGCCGGAGAGTGAGGAAGGCATAACCAATCGGGATATCACCACGGAAGGTTTGCTTCATTTGAACGGATATGAAACCATTCACGCGGGCAAATGGCATATGTCGGGAGAAGATCTGACCTGTTATGGGTCGATGTACCGCGAACATCAGGAATACGGGAATGAAATGAAGGAGACTTTCAAACGGACGGAGGCGGAGTCCGACCGCGAAAAATATATGGACTGGTACGGCTGGAAACTGCCGGTCACGGTTTCAAAGGATTATAAAAACTGCCTGCCTTTGATACCTCCGCGCTGGAATCAAAACCCCGTATTGATGGATTTTATACAAAAAATGGGACGCTTGGACATACCCTTGGAAGATGTGTACGACTGCCGCATCGGCTCAAAATGCGAAAACGCGATTAAAAACGCCAAAGAGCCGTTTATGCTCACATGTTCTTTCAATATGCCTCACGATCCCAATGCCGTACCTTCGCATTATTATGAATCCGTCGATATCCCGCGCATAAATGCCGACGCGTCCTTGCCGTGCCATGAAGAGTATCTCAACGATTTGTCGAAAGATATACCGATGCATGCGGGCAATG
>WQXD01000328.1 GCA_009785015.1 Oscillospiraceae bacterium
CTGTCATTGCGAGGCGACTTGTCGCCGTGGCAATCCAGAAAAAACCGATATTCCGACGTACTGGATTGCTTCGCTGCGCTCGCAATGACGGCAATATAGAGGTTATGCATGAAGTCTATTGAAAAAAAAACAAAAAAAGGGCCGGTATAAATATATCATATACCGGATATAAGAAATATTTATTTGACTTTGCGCGGGCAAGCCTGTATAATTATCAAAAGCCGCTTATTAATATTCGATAATTATTCAAAAAACCAAAAAAAGGGGGCCGTTTTATGTTAGAAATCAACAAGAGAAGCAATCTGCTTGAACAGGAAGTATATAATTACACCCTGCAGAACGTCGAGGAACCGCACCTGTACAGGGATCTGTTCCCATATACCGAAATCCCCAAGGTTTCCTTCAACCACAGGCGGGTGCCCATGGAGATGCCCGACGAAATCTGGATAACCGACACCACCTTCCGGGACGGGCAGCAGGCGAGGGAACCGTATACCCAAAAACAGGTTTTGGATTTATTCGATATGCTCCACAGGCTGGGGGGCGAAAACGGCATCATAAGGCAGACCGAATTTTTTATGTATTCCGAAAACGACAGAAGGGCGCTCGAGCTGTGCCGCGACAGGGGATACAAGTTCCCCGAGATAACCACGTGGATAAGGGCGACGAAAAACGATTTCAAGCTCGTGCGCGACATAGGCATAGAAGAGACGGGGATACTGACCTCATGCTCGGATTATCATATATTCAACAAGCTCGGCTGGACGAGGCAGCAGGCCATAGACGAATATGTCGCCATAGTCTCGCAGGCGCTGGAAATGGGCATAAAGCCGCGCTGCCACTTTGAGGATATAACCAGGGCGGACATATACGGGTTTGTGCTGCCTTTCGTCGGGGAGCTCATGAGGCTGTCAAAAGAGGCGAAAATCCCGATAAAGATACGCGCCTGCGACACTATGGGCTATGGGGTGAGCTACACGGGGGCCTCTTTGCCCAGAAGCGTTCCGGGCATCATCTACGGCTTGAAAAAATACTGCGGGGTGCCAAGCTCGCTCATTGAGTGGCACGGGCACAACGATTTTTACAAGGGCGTGGTAAACGCGGCCACCGCCTGGCTGTTCGGCTGCTCTGCGGTCAACTGCTCCCTGCTTGGAATCGGGGAAAGGACCGGAAACGTGCCCTTGGAGGCCATGGTGATGGAGTACGCCTCGCTCAAGGGAAGCCTTGAGGGGATGGACGCTTCGGTCATAACGGAAATCGCCGACTATTACTCAAAGGAGCTGGGTTACAAAATACCCGCGCAGACGCCTTTTGTGGGCAGGAACTTCAACGTGACAAGGGCGGGGATACACGCCGACGGGCTCTTGAAGGACGAGGAAATATACAATATCTTCGACACGGAGACTATACTCAGGCGGCCCGCCAGCGTCTTGGTGAGCAATGTGTCCGGGCTTGCGGGAATCGCTTACTGGCTCAACGACTATTACTCTCTGGAGGGGGAGGCCAAAATAGACAAACGCGACCCTATCTGCGAATACATAAAAAAATGGATCGACGGCGAATACGCGGGCGGGCGCACCACCGTGATCAGCGACGAGGAGCTCGAAAAGCTCGCCGAACGGTACAAAGCCGGGCTATTTTAAATCAAACATAGAGTCGTCTATCGGCGGCGCCGCTCCGGCGCCGCCGCCGTCGTACCAGGCGGCGACGATTTCGGTTTCGCAGCGGTAAAACATATTTTCCCCATCCGGCCCGTAGCTGCGCACTTCCAGCACGACGCCCGAATCCAATGACACGCGTATCAGCTCCCGCTGGTTCAGGGGCGGCAGGACGTATGTTATTTCGATTATGTTGGATTCGTCGTTTTGGACAAGGCCGCAGCCTATGATCTCGCCCTCTTTTATCAGGTCGAGGTAGCCGTTTATGTCCGGCATATGCGGGATGCCGCCCAAAGACAGCTCCGCCGGCCTTTTGGGCGAGCGGACGCCCTTGGCAAGGTCTTCGAACTGCTCGTACTGCGAGTCGTTTATATACGATTCCTCCGGCACGAAATCCACACTGAGCAGATATTTGCATTTGTCTCCCTTTTTCCAAAAGGACATCTGCTCGCTCCTCGATACTTCGCCGTTTATGTAATAACTCGCCTCGACTTCGAGATGCAGGCAATCGGGCAGCTTTATGCCCGCGAGCGCGTCCCTGATGTTTTCCAGGCTGATTGTCGCGGAAAGAGCTTCGCCGCCGGCCGCATTGCCGTTTGAGTTTTGCGACAGAAGAAAATCGTATATGTTTTTGTCGTCTTTTTCCGGTTCGGGTTCGCCGCCGACCGATTTAAAGAACAGGTTTTGTATAAAGGCGGGAAATTCTATCAGCCCGAAGCGGTACAGGCCGGTGATTATGAAGGCGAAAAGCCCGAACATGATCAAAAACAAAAACAAAAACGATATCCCCGCCGTGAGTTTGTTGTTTTTGGCCATGGCGGCCTTTATCGAGCCGAATTTCGTCTTTTCGGGCTTATTCATTTTCCTTCTTTTCCTTTTGAACCTCTTGGACCTCCGGTTCTTTTGTTTCCTGAGTTGGTTTTTCCCCGTTTTCGTTTTCCCCGTTTTCGGATATGAGGCCGCTTTCGGTCCTCATTTTTTTGTCCCTGACGATAAACCACATCGCGACCGTCAGCGCCAGCGCCACCGCTATGATCACAAGCGCGTAGACTATCCTCTGGGTCACGAGCATGACCGAGGAAATCCCGAACAGCGCGCTCACGGCGTACATGACCCGGACGGTCTGCTTTTTGTCGAATCCCATGTCGAGCAGCTTGTGGTGCAGATGCTCCCTGTCCGCCGCGAACGGGTGCCGGCCCGTCAGGAGCCTTCTCACAATGGCGAAAGTGGCGTCGAAGATCGGGACGCCCAGTATCAGAAAGGGGATCACGAACGCGATCACGGCGTGGACTTTGAACACGCCCTGAATGGATACCACCGCGAGCACGAACCCCAAGAACGTGGCCCCGGTATCCCCCATGATGATTTTGGCCGGGTTCATGTTGAAGGGCAGAAATCCCAGACAGGAGCCCGCGAGTATGCCCACCATCAGCGCGAGCTTGAAATCCCCGATCAGAATCGTGACGAGCAGAATCGAAACGGCGGATATGGTCGATATCCCGCAGGCGAGCCCGTCGAGCCCGTCGATCAAATTGACCGCGTTGATGAGCCCGACTATCCAGAGAATGGTCAGCGGAATGGAGAAGTATCCGAAATGCAAATAGGTCCCGAATATATTCACCTGCTCGACTACCACCCCTCCCGGCCACACGACCAACGCCGCCGCCGCGATATGCACGACAAACTTATACAGCGCGCGAAGCCTGAAGACGTCGTCCACTATGCCCAGAATGACGATCAGAAGCGCCCCGGCGATCAGACTGAGCGTGAAGCCCGAAATTCCGTAGAAAAGAAGCACGGAGACCACAAAGGAGAAAAAAATCGCGAGCCCGCCAAGGCGCGGCATCGGTATTTTGTGCATCCTCCTGCCGTCGTCTTTTTTCGGGTCGTCCACCGCCCCTATCCGAATGGCCAGCACTCTGGCAATCGGAGTGGTGACAAACGACAAAAGCGCGGCGAAAGCCACGGATATGAGCGCATTGATAAAATCGTAGACGTTTATATCCCCGAAATGCATATCAAAAATAATATTTTCCATAATTTCATATTTCCCCACTTTTTTTACACAGGCGCTAAAAACCCTATTTTCCTATAGACTTTCGCGACCGTTTTGTTTGCGGTATATGCCGCTTTTTGGGCGCCTTCTCTTAAAATCTTCTCAAGGCCTGCTTTGTCGCCCATGAGCTCGGCGTATTTTTTCTGTATCGGGGCGAGCATGTCGGCGACCGCCTCGCCCGCCGCGAGCTTGAAATCCCCGTAGCCCCTGCCCGCAAATTCGCGCTCTATCTCGGCGTAGCTCTTCGAAGTCGCGCACGAATATATGGTCATCAGGTTGTTTATTCCGTCCTTGCCCTCGGCAAACCTGACTTCGCTCTCCGAATCGGTGACCGCCCTCTTGAATTTTCTTATGATATCGTCCTTTTTTTCCGA
>WQXD01000329.1 GCA_009785015.1 Oscillospiraceae bacterium
GAAGCAAATCGTTTTCATCTTTAGTGATAAACTTTTCACCCGCGCCGTTTACGAAACTTGTAACATAATCAGCTTGCGTAACAAACCCGTACCGGTCATATCTGTCCATTGTACCGCTTTGATTGAGGTCAATATAAACGCCTTTGACCATTTGATTGAAATTATCCATTGTCCATTCGTTGTTATTCACTAAATTATACGGGCTTTCAAGTCCCAGATCGGAAAGTAGCCTTTTGTTGAACATAAGAAGCGCGATGCCGTCGTAGTGATACGTGAATATGTCACCCGCGAACATATATGCCGCGCCGCCGATTGATGTGTCTTGTATGATATTCTGATCCCACCACGGAGCATCGAGTGTCAGTGCCGTATCAAATACGTTTACCCCATAACCGGAAGCAGCAAATCTCGCCGCGTTCATCAGACGGGGAGCCATCGCGTCGTATTCGTCCAGACCCGCACGCATGATCCTATTGACGAAACTATCCATGTCGCCGTCGCGGTGGACGCTCTCAAATTTCAATTCAAACATTTCTTCTATTATAAGATTTCTGTTATAAATTGAGTCGTTGAGGACTTCGCCGTTCATTTCTTCGATGGCGTAATCTAAAATATCAAGGCTGTTTCCCGACCACTGTTTGTCGATTAAAATAATGAATTTATTATCACCCCTGCTGTTTATCCAATCAAACTCCGTGTGCGGGAAAGGTATTTCGGGTTCCGCTGCGGATTCATTGTCGGTTTCATTGCTGCTCTGATTATTGTTTTCAACAGCAGCTTCCGGCTGATTATCGCCGCTGTTATCATTGGTATCGGCATTGCATGATACCATTATAAAAACAACCGTTACCGCAAGGAGTATAATCGCTAAAATTTGCTTTGAATTTACTTTCATTTGTTTACCTCCGGTTTTTCTTTTTTTGTTTTTATGAATATAAATGCCGCTACGCCGCCTATTATAACGACTACCGCTGTAATAATCCCTATAATCCAGCCGTTATTACCGCCGGACTTATTTTCATCTGATGAAACCGGTGTTTCCGGCAGTTCTGCATCTGTATCATCAATTTCAACAGCCGTCTTGCTGAAGCTCCACCAGTCAAAATCAAATAATTCCTCGTCATCGCCGCCGATAAAAACCATAAATAAATCACGGACTCCTGTTGCGTCAGTCACATCAGCCGTCACCGTTTCCCATTCGCTTGCGGCGTTTACAGTAAGAGAGCCGATTACCGGTCCGTTAAGTCTGTCTAACCGCAATTCAATTTTACCGCCTGCCGTACCTGAAACATTGGCTGAATAAGATGATGCGCCTTCTTCGCCGAAATCCACTTGTGAAACCGCGATCCAATCATTATTTTTAATGCCGTTTACAAAAAGATTAAGGCTGCTTTTTTGAGCGGGGTCTTCCATTATTGTGCTGATCCTGCTGCTCCATGCTATTGTTTCGGCTTCAATTCTTTTGTACGGGTAAAGCGGCATGAGCTGCGATACGCCTTTTTTATCGCCTCTCACTTCGGCAATCGTGCCGTCGTCACGGAAAGTAAGGGCGTTGATATGAGTAGAACGATAATTTTCCTGACCGCCGTTGCCATTGCGTAATCCTTTTGCATCGGCAACCAGCGTCGCATGATACAGCAAATACCAGTTATTTTTGAAATTTATAATTGAGTGGTGATTATTGTTGTATAATATTCCGAACATTTCGCCGGGATTTTTTAAAATAACACCGCCGTAGGTAAACGGACCCATCGGGTGATCGGCTGTCATATAAGCTATTTGCGCTCCGCCGGGTGTGGTTGCGCTTTGCCTGCCTTGCCAGTTGGAACAATAAGACAAATAATATGTATCCCCGTGTTTTACCATATCGAGAGCTTCAAAGAAATACGGTATGTCGATTTCTTCGGGAATACCCACTATGCTTATCATATCATCGCCAAGCTGAACCATGCGGGCTGATTTCGGATTGGAGCTTTGACCTTCCGGTACTCCGCCGCCGAAATACATATATGCCGTGCCGTCGTCGTCGATAAATACGGCAGGATCAAAACACCACGGCACAAGATGACCGCCGCAATTCGGCGTGCTATGGCTTACAAGGGATTTACCGAGAGGGTCTTCCCAAGGACCGACCGGGCTTTCCCCGCGTAAAACACCTACTCCCATTCCGCCATTTGAAAAGTATAAAAAGAACGTGTCTTTGCCGTCGATTTCTTTATATACTACAGACGGAGCCCATGAATTTCCCGCGAATCTCGCTACATGACCGGCACCGGCAACCGGTATTGAGCCGTGGTCTGTCCAGTTCATCAAATCTTCGGATGAAATGACGTTGATATGCTTTATGTTCCCGTAATGATTCTCGGTCAGATTCCCGTCGATGTCAAACATAGGCGTATCGTTTGTCATGTATATATACAGCCGTCCGTCATATTCGACCCAAGCCGGATCAGCGCCGAATCGCTGGGTAAATAACGGATTGCCGTTATTTATATCTTTACCTGTTTTGTCTGTGTTTGGTTGTGCAGATACAGAAAAAACGAACAAAAAAATCAATATCGCAGATAAACATGATAAAATGCGTTTTCTCATATTTTCTCCTCTAAGAAAAATTTATTTTTGTAAACCCGCACAGTTGATAACTGCATGGAAAGCTTCCTTGGCTTGCAGATTCTGGTCGAATAGCACCGGAGCGCCCCATTTACGCCAGCTTGTGCCATCCGATACCGCCCAAAATGTTACTCTCTCTATATGCTCCGAAAATTCGGAGTATAAATTAAACAGCGCAGCATACATATCAGCTTGTAATTTCGACTGCTCAGGAGTTAGGACAGGCGCAGGTGTTTGCTCTGCTTTACGCATTATTTCGCGCCATTCTTCCGGCGTCGGAGGATTCGCCGCACGCGGCGGTCTTTGGGGAGCTTCGCCGATAGTTATATCAAGCTCAGTAATTGAAATTACCGCTCCTGTCTTGATAAAACGCTCAAGGCTTTCGCGGACGTGCGCTAAATTAGTGCCTTGATTATAATGACCCTGCATTCCGATACCTTCAATCAACAGCCGCTCGTCATATTCCGGGTGATTTTTCCACTGTTCGTTGATTTGCTCGACCATTTGCGCGATAGCTTCACGTTTTGCGGGTACTTCGTCGTTATAATCGTTGTAATAAAGCTTAACTTCGGGATCATATTTTCTCGTGAAGTAAAATGCGTCAAACACATAGTCCGCGCCGCTCTCGCCTTTTGACGAATCCGCGCCGTTTGCATACGCGAGATACCAGTATGCGCTGGTTGCCGACCTTGACTGCTCCTGACGGAGCGATCGCCGCCAATCGCCTTCGAAATGGCTTAAATCCTGCATTATTTCATTCATTACATCCCATGAATATATCCGTCCTTTATAACGCCCTGCATATTTTTTAATGTACTGCTCCATGCTTTCTTTAGCCTGCGTCCGGGTCAGGAATGTTGCATCTGTATTACGGTTGAGCCACTGCGGCGACTGTGCGTGCCAAATCAAAGTATGCGCGTGCAGCTTTATACCGTTTTTTTCAGCCCAATCTGCGAATTTATCAGGTTCGGTAAAGTTATATTCTTCCGGCGAAATTGCGACATACATCGGTTTCATAGCATTTTCAGCCGTCACGATATTATAATGATGGCGGTACATATCTAAAAATTCCGGAGTGTCAAAATCACGCGGAGACATTATATTCCCGAATAAAAACTTCCCCTCATAAGCCTTGCATAAAGAGGGCAGCATTAAATCCCATTTTGCCATATTTTTCGTTGCCTCCTGTTTTATTTTTGTAATTATAATATTATACAAACATGATATTATATGTTTTCACCGCGCCGTTATAATCAAACTTTATAACCGCCGTGCCTTTTACCGAATCCGGCTGTGTTACCGATACTTTAACACTCGAATCGCTTGCATACGCTTCCACTTTCGGTATTTCCGTGCAGCCGTCGGCAAGCATAATTGTTTCTTCGTAAATGTCGTACCCGACTATGCCGTTCGCATAAGTTGACCTTACAGGCGTATCGCACAATTTAAGTTTTATATTATTTACGATAA
>WQXD01000330.1 GCA_009785015.1 Oscillospiraceae bacterium
ATATCCGCGTATTTTGACGCGTAGTCCTGCGCCACGATTGTGTTTTGGCGGTCGTTGTATATATTGATCCATTTTTCATATGAGGCCCCTATAATCGGGTCGGTTATATTCAAAACGGGCATATCGTCGTTGTCCTTGACAATCACGAAATGGCCCGAGCCGACCACGTTTCCGTGCATGGTGTGCGTCTGTGAGATAAACCCGTAGCAATCCGAGTCGTCCATTTTCCCGTCCCCGTTCACATCCCTTGTGATCACTTTGGCCATGTCCCACATTTTGTCTATCGTCCATTTGCCGTCCCTGACAAGCTGATAGGGGTCTTCCAGCCCGTACTCCTGTATTACGTCTTTGCCGAACAGGAATATGAACAGCGCGTCCTTGTCGATGATGAGCAAATCGCCGATCGTCGTCATCAGTTTGCCGCCGATTGACAGCTGCTCGTTTGCCTTTTGGTCCCACCAGGGCTTTCCCAGGTCTATATACAAAACTTTTTTCAAATCGAGCAGCATTCCCTCCTGGGCCAGCTGCGAAGCGCTGCCCTGCAGGGGTATAGTCAGAACGTCGTATGCCCCGTCGGCGGCTTTAATGCTTTTTCTCGCGTCGTTTAACTGGGCCGTCGAAAACACGCCCTTGATTTTTGTGTTGTATTTTTCCTCTACCGCCCTGTTTCTGTAATATACGGCGTCGTTGATGGTCTCCCCGTTTTCGCTCTCGACATAGATATCCCTTGAACTCCAGTGCACAATCTGCAGACTGTTGCAAAGTATTGTAAATTCATACCCGCCGTAGTCCTTGTCGTCGGGCAAATCCGGCATGAGTTTCTCAGTCGTGCCCTTGGCTTCGTCCGCGCCCAAAGAGTTCTCGCCGGTTTCGGGCCCGGCCGGGGCCGAGGGTCCGTCTTCCGCCCCGCACGAAGCCAAAAACAGAAGCGGCAGAAGCAGTAACAAAATATATGCTTTTTTCATAGCGCCCTCCGTCAATTCCAAAACTTATCTATACATTTTTTTATGGTTTCATACGCTTTTTTGCCCCGGTAGATATCCCCGCAAAGCGAGTACACGTCCCTGTATGAAAATTCGAGAAAACAGCCGCGGGCGGCTTTGAGGGTTTTTTCAATGTGGGCGGAAAATCCCTTTTCGTCGAATGTTTTGTCAACGCCCAAATAATTGGGAAACGGCTTTCTGTGGTATGTTATATTTTTCCCCCTGAGCTTGCCGCCGATGTACTCCTCGTCGCACCAGTTGGAAACCGAAACCTTGCTCAGGTTCTCATATTTCGACAGGCTTTTCTCCCAGATCGCATCCGCGCCCTCGCAGCAGCCGTAATTGAAGCGCCCGAAGCGTCCGCTCACTTTTTTGTAGTACGGGAAAAAGAATTCATGGTACATATCCGGCGATATCTCGGATGTCTCCTGCGAATCCATATAGCCCCAGACGTCGCCCAATGTCAGCGCGGCGCCTTCTTTGTTTTTCGGCAGCATATTCGTGAATCCGTATGAGCCCTGCGGCACGCCCACATTGAAGTTATTCGGGCGTATACAGCCGTTTTTTTCGGCCATGTCCCAGAGTTCGATATAGTCGTCGGAGAGCATCGTCATCATTTTATGGAACAGTCCGGGGTGATCGTACATGGATATCATCATCGTTTCAAGCCCCATAATATTGTGTATATTCTGCGAAAACGAAACCCCGGGCCCGAATGTGAGGCGTATCGGCATCAGATCCCCGAGTATGTCCCCGACGACTTTTGCGTAATTTGCGGCGTCTTCAAAATTGCAGTGCAGCGGGGACTTTTTCAGTTTGCCGAAATCCGCCTCCAGTTCCTTTATTTCATAGTCTATCCTGAAAGCGAACGTTTCCCCGATTGTGCGCTCGCGCTTTACATCGATGTCAAACGGCTTGAGGCCGGCCCATATGCCGACTGCGAATTCCTTTGGCATCACCGTGTCGTCGTGAATGTACTCATACTGGATCATGTTCGAGTGGAAATAATATTCTATGTTCCTTGCCGTTTCCGAGACGCATCTCGGGGCCCAGAGGTGCGCGAATTCCCTGTTGAACGTCCCGCGCTCGAGCGTCACGACGGGTTCAAAGGTCAAATAGTCGTTATGCGCGTACCAGAGGGCTTCTTTTTTTTTCATTTCTTCGCTGTTCGCCGTTTCAAGCTGTTTTTTCGCGAGTTCCCGGAGATAATCTTTTTCCCGGGGCTCTATCGTATTTTTGTTTTCCGGCATAAAATCCGCCTTTCTTTTTTATAGTTTTTTCACCATTCCGCGACGGTGCCGTCGAAATTGCGCCATACCGGGTTTTTCCAGTTGTGCCCTTTCGCGGCGGCTTTGGCTACCGCTTCTTCGTCGATCTCGATTCCCAGCCCCGGAGCCGATATGACGTCTATAAAGCCTCCGTTGTACTTGTATATCGACGGGTCGGCGAGATAATCAAGCAGATCCCCGCCCTTGTTGTAATGGATGCCGAGGCTCTGCTCCTGGATGAACGCGTTTGGCGTGCATATGTCGAGCTGTATACACGCGCCCAGCGCAATCGGGCCGAGGGGGCAGTGCGGCGCGACCGCCACGTCATACGCTTCGGCCATGGCCGCGATTTTTTTGCACTCGCTGATCCCGCCCGCGTGCGACAGGTCCGGCTGGATTATATCCGCATAGCCGTCCTCCAGCAGATTTTTGAATTCCCAGCGCGAAAACATCCGCTCCCCGGTAGCGATCGGGGTGGAGGTGTGGTTCGCAATCTCGCGCAGCGCCTCGTTGTTTTGCGGGAGTACGGGTTCCTCGATGAACATCAGGTGAAACTGCTCGAGCTCCTTTGCCAGGGATTTCGCCATTGGTTTGTGCACCCTGCCGTGGAAATCCACCGCGACGTCCAATTTTGACCCCACTTCGGCGCGTATCGCCGCCAGCCTTTCGCAGACCGCCTCGATTTTCGCGAAGCTGTCGATATAGTGGAGCTCTTCCGTCGCGTTCATTTTGACCGCCGAATACCCCTGGCTCATCGCCTCGAGCGCCGAATTTTTCACGTCGTCCGGCCGGTCGCCCCCTATCCATCTGTACACTTTCAATTTGTCCCTGCACGCCCCTCCGAGCAGATCATATATCGGCGCGTTGTAATATTTCCCCTTGATATCCCACAATGCCTGGTCGATCCCCGAAATCGCGCTCATCACCTCGGGGCCTCCCCTGTAAAAGCCGCCCCTGTACATCACCTGCCAATGATCTTCGATTTTCATGGGGTCTTTGCCGATAAAATAATTTCTGTATTCCTCGACGGCCGTCCTCACGGTGTCGGCCCTGCCCTCGATTACGGGCTCTCCCCAGCCCGTTATCCCGGCGTCGGTCTCCACTTTCAAAAACAACCACCTCGGCGGCACTTTGTACGTCGTCATATTTGTTATTTTCATATTTTCTCACCCTCCAAACAAGCTTTTAATATATGCCAAATCCCTTTTTGTGTATTTTTCGACGTTTCGCTCGTCGCTGTATTCGGCGGGCATACAGACGATACCCGCGTAGCCGCGCTTTTTCAAGTGATTCACCGCTTCGCGCCAGCTCCCGAGGGCGTGGGGCCCCGTGGTCCAGTGCGAATCCCAGGCGGCTTCGTCCTTTTCGGGCCCGGTCACGGGCTTCCAGTACGCCGCCTTGAAGTTGACCATGCACAGCATGTCCCAGACTGTGTCTATGGCAAAGCAGGGCTCCGTGCCCGTGAGGCCGTTGTGGCCCGAATCCCACACCGCCGCGATATGGGAAGGGTCGTAATCCTTTAGGAGTATGTATGTCTCGGCCGACGACGAAATGCAGGCGTTGCAGTGCATCTGGACCCCGACCGTGACGCCGTATTTTTCGCAGTAGGGCACAACTGCGTCATATGTGCGCTTTATCTGCTCCAGATTCTCGAAAAATCCGATATTTTTGTCGAGGCCCTGGCAGATCCTGATTATTTTTACCCCCGCTTCGCCGCAGCCGGCGAATAGTTCCTCGTTTATGCCCGCCACTTTGTTGTCATGGGTGAACTTCACGTCGATGCCCCCCGCGATGCTGCCGACCATGAGACCGA
>WQXD01000331.1 GCA_009785015.1 Oscillospiraceae bacterium
CCCCCACCGCTGTGGCGGTCCCCCTCCCTTTAGCAAGGGAGGCAGGGAAAAGTTCCGTACATTCACCGTTTTCTGTTACTTTTCCCCTCGAACTCACGTTAAAATAATATGAATTAAATAATTAATGCACTTGAAATCATAAACCGCGCATAATATTTTCGGCAATATTATATCATAATCAGGTTGTTTATACAACGGGAAAAATGTAAATTCAATGAAAATTTATATAAAGCCCTTTAATTCGGCTCGTTCTTCGCGTATAATAAAATCGAGCAGAGCAAAAGAAAAGCGAAAAAAAGCATACAACGCCCAACCCCCGTCACTTCGTGCCACCCCCTTCACACCGCGCTTCGCGCTGAAGGGGGCCGGGGGGGGGTTAACCCCCAAGCCCCGAACCCAAATACCCACATACGGCTGTATATGAACAGGAGAACGATATTCAATGAAAATTTATTTCCCAGTTGCCGTTTATTTTATAATATATAGCGTTTGTATATAATTTTATAAATTCTTCGTCTCCGTTAATCTCAAACCATGTATTTCCAGTCCAGCCTCCCATTCTTGAGCCGAGAATACCGTTCCAATTTATACAAATATCTATATTTTCAATATCTTCTCCGATATATTCGGTATCCGTATAAATAAGAATGTTGTTTCCTTCACGTTTAATGTATGTTAGTTTTGAAATTAATCCATTGCTATCGTACAATAATAATCCATCAGTGAAAATTATTTCTTCGCCGTCCGCGGGAACAGGAACATCTTCTATCGCCGTTATCGCCGGGTTTATACTGCCCCCTATATAATCCACTTCCATTTTACTTATTTTTTCATCGCGTCCGATTCTTAAAAACATCACTGTGCTCAATCCGTCCGGTCCTTTGTTAGAATCATAACCGTTCAGAAAAATTTTATTTTTGTTTTCATCAAACAGTTTAAATGCTTGTGGTCCGGGACCTAATTCCAAATTCGTGCTATTGGCCATTTTATATGTTTGACCGTTTGCTTCAACGCTGCTGTAACCGAATATTTTTTCAAAGTCAATATTATTTTCGCTTATTTCATACGCTAAAACTTTACTGCCTTTTGACATACTGTAAAATCTTACGGATATACCGGAATCTTCTGCGGTAAGCACGCCGTTGGAATTGCTCTGCACAAGGTTTACTTCTACCGGCTCGCCGTTAATGACAAGGGTAAATTCGTTTATATCCGGGAAATCTTTTAGAAAATAGCCGTATGATGAATAACCGCCCTCATCGGCAAATTGAAATTTTCCCATAGTGCCAAAAGACGAATAATTATAATCAACCGTAGGGGTCAAATTAAATTCCCCGTGCTTTTCGGTTATTATTTTTATGTTTTTATCAAGCATATCTGTTATGATTATCGAGAGTTCGCTCGATTTGCCGTCCTTGACTCTTGTGATTGTTTCTACTGCCGCTTTGTTGTCAAACGTCAATATTTCCGGCGTGTAATAAATTTCGTAAGCTCCTTCGACAAATCCTTTGCCCGGAATATATTGTGTTTGATATATAATTACTGCCGTCGCTGATGCGAGCATTATAAAGCACAGCATGAGCGCAATGATTGCGGCAGGTTTACCTAAAATCAACCTGAATTTATTTTTTATCGAATTTCCGGTTGCTTCTTGACTGAGGCAATTTGCCCGGACTTGCTCTATATTTTGCTCCATGCCCGGTATTTCACCCCGGACGATATGTTCTATAATATCTTTGCCTTTCATAGTATTTTCTCCTTATTCTCTTAATAGATTTTGCAGTTCTTTGATTGTACGGTACAGCTTGTTTTTTACGTTGGATTCACTCATAGACAGAGATTTTGCTATTTCGGGAATAGATAACCCCACGTCATAGAAAAGGTAAAAGACCTTTTTTATATCGTCTGATTTTGACTGAACAAATTGCCGTGCCTTTTCAAGCAGGATTTGATTGACCGCATAATCTTCCATTGTAAAGGCATTGATTTCAAAATCGGATAAATCGACTTCTGCCTCGCCCTCGCTGATTGCGTTCATGGAAACAAAAACCCGCAATTTTTCCATCAACGAGTAGTGCAAGGCAACTTTATGTTTTGCTATATGCAACACAAAAGCCTTTTCGTTGGTTATGTACTCCGCTCCACGTTTAATTAAGACTTTATATAATTCCATGTAAATTTCCTGAAGAATATCGCTTATATCGGCGGTATTCTTGCATTTGGCAGTAACGAAAGATACTGCTGCCTTATACGTGGAATTATGTATCTCCTCGAACCGCGAAGCGATGTTTGGGTTCGACATCAATCCACCGCCTCTCTAATGTTACAGTTAGAAGTCAGCCGGGAAAAGTTTCACGCTTTTTGAAAATTATTTTAAAATGGAAATATCCGACATAGGATTTTTATGTCGGATATATTATTCATGTAGACACAAGCGCCGAAAATCCTGCCCCGCCTGTACTTCTCGGGTTATTCGATTAAATCGTTCAATACTGCGTTATTCAGCAACGGCAGTGAATTTTCCAAGACTTTTCCAATTTTCCAAAAACTATTTCGCGCCCTCTATCAGTTCCATCATGGCGTCTATGTTCGCCTGGGCGCGGTCTGTCTGCTTTTCGATTATCGACGCGATACCGTCGCTTTTCCCCAAGTCGAGGGCATTTACTATCGCCTCCGACATCTGCGTGGTCCAGCCGTACGCGAGCCCCATTTCAAGAACTAAGGTATCCCTGATTATCTGCAGCATTTCTATCGATTCTTCGTTTCGCAGCTGTTTTTGCGACACATTCACGTCGAAAAATACCGGCATTACGTCTTTCGTGCTCAGATATGCCATGGCGTCGATGATTATGCCCGCGCGTTCCAAGTTGGCGTTCGTGACCGGGATCATCAGCGCGGGAGCTATAGGGTTGACATACGACCAGTATCTTGTCTGCGTCTCGTCGTATTTCGGAATTGGGAGAATGCCGAAAACGGTTTCCATGGCCCTGATCGAATTTGCCGCCTTGAGTTCCCCTCCCATCATAAAGGCGCGGTCGTTGGCAAACATCGCCTCGAAATGGTAAGGTGTATGGTAGGCGTTCGCGTGTTCATATCCGCCCGCGTTGCTGCGGCTGAGCATATCGGCGATTTTATCGCACACATTATAGAACCGTTCGTGCCCGACTGTCAGGCGCGGCATCCCGTCGCCGGAGTTTTCCGCCAAAATCTCGCCCGAACCGGTCAATAAGGCTTTGGTCCCCGTCAAAAAAGAGGTATATCCGTACACCGCATTTCCCGAATCGCTCCATTTGAACGATGCGTCGCCGTTGAGCTGCGCGCCCGCTTTCATATATTCGTAAAATTTGTCGTATGTCCACTTGCCGCTTCTGACGATCCCGTACGGTTTTTCAAGCCCCAGATTTTCGATCATCTTTTCGTTTATATAGAGGTTCAGAGCGCATTGAAGCGCGAAGATATGTATGTCGCTGAAAGCGAAATACACGCTTTTGGAGCTTGTGATGGTTATATTCTCCATTATCGACTGGTTCCACCAGTTCTCGCCGAGATTTAAACCCTGCACCCCGTTGAGGTCATACAGCATATTCAGGGATATCAACTGCCCCGATTCGGAAATCGGGCAGAAAGACACGTCGTAAATATTCTCGTCGGCGAGCACGGCGTTGCGCAGTTTCGAGGCAACTTCGCTCACAACCTGCGCGGACACTTCTTTTATGTTCACATTGAATTTTTCCTCGAGCAGGCGGGTCCGGGTATATATGGCGTCGTCGAGCACTTCCCCCGTCATATTCTCAAATATGATATCCGAATAAAACTCCCACTCGTTGATGGTATTCAAAATAGTGAAGTCTTCGCCGTTGCAGTTCAGCTCGGCAAAAACGTATCCGGTTTGTTTCGCGGCTTCTTTGTTGTCCGCTTCATTTGAATTTTCCTTCGGGTCCTGCTCGGTTTTTTCGCTCTCGGGCGCGCTGCTGCAGGAGGCAAAAAGCGAAAAAGCGATAACCAAGGCTAAAAATATCGCCGTCAAACGGTTTTTCATGATCGGTTCCCCCA
>WQXD01000332.1 GCA_009785015.1 Oscillospiraceae bacterium
TGCGAGGAACGAAGCGACGAAGCAATCCAGTAAAAAGAAGATGGATGTATCATAAATATTTGCCTTTCTGGATTGCTTCGCTACACTCGCAATGACGAAAAACGAAGGTTCCGGGACAGGTCTTATATATTTACCCGCTTTTTGCGTCCCCGAAAGTTTCGATGGCTTTTGCGAGAGTTTTTTCGACGTTGCCCGTTATTTTTTCCGTTACGGATTGAAAATTGTTCGTCTTAAAATCAAAAATATCCGTGTACTTGACGCGCACCTCATACGTCCACAATGAGTCTCCGTAGTCCATATAGCGGTTTGACATGAGCATATTGAGTATTTCGATTGATTCTTCGTCGCGCGTCGATTTTGTCTTGACTGCGATATCAAAATAATTCGGGATAACCCGTTTCTGATACTCGCAGGCAAGAGCCTCCATTATTACGGAAGCGCGCTCAACGTCGGCAGTCACAGGTACGGTCAGCGGGTATCCGTAGGCTATACGCCCCACATACGGTTCTCCTGGCGTCTTTTCGGCAAAAGTGGGATACGGTATTATCCCGTAATCCGTTTCCATCGCCCTGAGCCGCTGTACGTCAAAAGTTGTCGAGCTCATAAAAAGAGATAAACCGTTGTCGAACACCTGCCGGAAATCATTGTTATCCGTATATTCGAATCCGCTTACCGCATAAGCGTATAATTTTTCGAAAATATCAAACAGTTTTTCGTTTCCCGGCACGTTGAAATACGGCAAATCGTCTTCGTTTTTGCCAACCAGCGGGATCTTCTCCCCCACCCAGAAACTCGGGTAATACCAGCCGGAAAAAAGCGCGACTCCCCAGCGGTCGTTTTTCGTCATCTTTCCGTCTCCGTCGAGGTCTTTCGCTGCCGCCGCCGCCATCTCGTACAGTTTGTCGATTGTCCATTTTCCGCCGCGTACCAGATCATATATGTTTTCAATGCCCAGCTCCGATGCGATTTGCTTGTTGTACACCATAAAGTTCATCGAATCGTATGCCGCAAGCATATTCGCCCCGTATGTGAAATAGAGCACGTTGTTGATCGTCATTATCTTTTTTAATTCTTGGTCCCAATAGAGCTTGTCAAGATTGACATACGGCAATTCGCCCATATTATAGAAATATTTGCCTTCCATGGCCAAAGCTATCGCGTTTCTGTCCAGCATGAGAACAAAATCATATAAATTATCGCCCGCGTTGACGGCTTTTTTTACATGCTCCGAAATTCCGTCGTATGAATTTGCGTACATTTGTTCAAATTCCACGTTAAACCTGTCCTGAACTATTCTGTTTGACAAATATATCGAATCATACACGACGTCGCCGGTTTGCTCTTCGACAACCAACTCGGTATTTGAATATATATACTCCCAGGTCAGCATATTGAATTTTTCGCCGTTAAAATTTCGTTCGGGCAAGTCGTCGATATACAAAGGATTTACAGACGCTTCACCGTCAGCATTATTATCGGCATTGTCAGAGTTGTCCGAAGTATCGGAAATGCCGGAAATATTGGCTTTGTCAGAGTCTTTGCAGGAAAATAAAAATATCAGCATAAAAACCATCAGCAGACATAATATTTTTTTTGTTTTCATAAATAAAACCGCTCCTTCGGCCGCTTTTTAATCCGTGAATCTAAAACCCCGCATTTTATCGATTTCGTTTTGGCTGCGGTTTTTGTACGCTGTCAGCTCCTCCATGTTGTACTTTGCCGCAATCTCCCGCGCGCTGACACCGGGTATTGTCGCCCGCAATGTAAACCATGCTTCGCGCTGCAGATATACATCGGACTCTATTTTTCCCGCGTAGTCTTTTAAGAGTTGTTCCCGTTTGCCCCAGTTATAGTCCGTATGGAATATGCAGCGGTCCAAATCCAGTGTCAAATGATTTACAAGCACTTCGCCGTACGGCTTTTTTTGATAATATATCTCTTCGCCCGTTATGTCGTATATGATGCAGTCAGAGCAGAGAGTCGATGTTACTATGATATAGTTGTAGTTGATGGCGTGGGCCTGAAGGCTCATGCCGGCGCTGTAGGCGCTCGACCACAGGACGAGCTCTGCTCCATTTTGCGACAATCTATTGAAGACATCGGGGAAATTGGCGTCGAAGCAGATGGCAAATCCGATTTTGCCGAAATCCGTTTCGAATACCGGCGCCTCACGGCCTATAGAAGTGGTTGGTTTAAAGTCAAATTCTTCCCAAAACGGGTAGACTTTGTCGTACACGCCGCATATTTCGCCCTTTCGCCCGATGAGCACAGATGAGTTAAATCTCTCCCCCGTTTCGCTTTCGCGGCTCATAGGATAAACGATATATACCCCGTGGCGGGCGGCTATTTCCGCAATGCGCCCGACTGACTTACCGTCAAGTTTCTCCATCAGATCATTCGGTGTTTTAACGCATGCGCACGCTTCCGGCAACTGAATCAAATCGCAGCCCCGTTTTCCTTCCTCATCCACGATATCGATAAATTCGTCAAGCGGGCGCTGGCTGAAACTGATGCTTGTTATTTTCACTTTCCGTCCCGTTTCGTTCATAAGTGCTTCCTCCATTAATTTGATATGACATCAACTATATCAATTATATCAATACAGGGAAAAAAAGTCAACAACCGCACGATAAAATTCACAAAAATTCACAAACAACAATTGAAATATGATATAATTTTATGGTATGATATATAAAATTACAGAAAGAGGGGGTAAGCGGATGCCCGGCAACAAATACGAAAACTTATGTAAAACAGCCGCGAAACTCGACGATAAAATCGCAAGGCAGATAAACGGCGGCAGGGAACTGTTTATAAACGCGTCGTATCCGTCGGCGCTGCCGTATTATGATTATCTGACGGAACTGCGCGATAACGGCTTTGACAATTATCCCGTCGTCAATATAAAAAATCCGGACGCGATATTTTTCATGGAGAAGATAATCGGGTGCGAAATGCGTTACACGGAAGGGAAAAATGATTTTTTCCATACTTTCTGCGTCCCTGTCATAAAAAGCGCGGGCGATATAGATAAGATAAATACAGATCTGGACAATAACCCGGTGTGGAACAACTATTGCGAAAGAATACGGGCGCATTCCGTTTCGCCGGAGGCGGTTTTGCCGGTGTCGCTTCCGGCGTTTTGCCCCCTGGATAACGCGTGCGCGATAATGGGCCCGGGCGAATTTTTGACGCTGCTCGCCGACGACATAAACGGGGCAATGCATATCATAGGCTTTATTTCCGGCTTGTATATGGAAATGGTGACGCGGATAAAAAAATCAAACGTCAAAACCAAAGATCCAAACGGATACCCCGGAACATACGCAAGCGATCTCAACACTATGAATATTTCCCCGAAAATGCTCGAAAAAATCATACCGTTTTATGAAAAAACCGCGAATTTTGCCGGCGGTATGACGCTTGGAATCGCCGTATCTGACATATCGCTTATGAAAGATATCGTGAGCGTGCCGCCGTTTTACGGTTTTTCGTTCGATTCGCGGCTGAAATTGGAAGACATTTCAAAAATACTCGGAAAAAAGTTATTTATCATCGACAATCACATATACGACGACGAATTAAACGGTGTGACGTTAAAAAACGGGATATATGTAAACCCCATCGTGAGCTCGCACAGCCGCAATATAACCGAGGTTTTTCGTGAATTTTCGGACAGCCACAGTATAATGGGCACCATATACCGTTATAATAAACAGGAAGCCGTCGATGTTTTGAATATTTTAAAAAAATAAAACGAGGAGGAATACAAAGATGAAAAAATTTCTGGTTTTTGCCTTAATTTGCCTGACAATGATATTTACAGCCTGCAATAACGAAAAACCAAACGCAAATACGGACAATAACCCCACGGAAACAAACCAAAACGAGACAAAAAACGAATATATCCAAACATCTGCGGAAATACCGGATATTGTGCCGGAAAAAGATTTCGGCGGATATAATTTTCGCATATATATACGCGGCGGAGTCGATACGCCGTCTGAGGAATTTTATGTGGAAA
>WQXD01000333.1 GCA_009785015.1 Oscillospiraceae bacterium
CCTGCATTTCCCTGACCGTGCCGCTGCCGAGATTCCCGCAGATATAAGGCTCGCATTCAAGCTGGCGGCAGAGTTCGAAAAATTCGTGGGTTCCAAAGCTGTTGTCTTCGACAACGCCGCCCCAATGCGTGTTTATCATTTTTTTACGGTTTTCTTTTTGACCGATACCGTCCATCCAGTGATATTCGTCGGCAAAACAGCCGCCGGGCCATCTTAGCACCGGGATTTTCATGGCTTTCAGAGCCTCCACAACATCAGTTCTCATACCGTTTTTATTCGGGATAGGCGAACCCTCGCCAACAAACAATCCCCCGTAAATACAGCGTCCGAGATGTTCGCTGAAATGCCCGTAGATATTTTTGTTTATTTTAAAACTTGGCGTATCCTGCGATATAATTATTTTCGACATAATTTTTCCCTCGCTTATTAATTTATTATTTCGATTATATTTATTTTCTTCGTTTACGTACTATTAATAGTAAAAAAATAATAACTGCAAATAATACAAAAAATGCTATTCCTACAGGAATCGGAAGATAACCCACTATTTCGTTTGATGAATTGATTATAGGCATACAAATTCTCTCTTTTCCGTATTATTTTAATCAGCCTCAAATGCCGCGAAAGTTTTATCTATAGCGACCTGATAAGATTCGCTCCGCCGATCAACCGTTGAGGCTATGTCGGCATTTTTCCTCGGTCCCAGATTGTTTGTCAGGTCGCCGTTCATATTGCCCCAATTAAATACCACTCCCAAATCATACTTACGGGTCGCAAACGCTATATCAAGCATTCCTATAGATTCTACGTCCCTTACAAATTTGCCTTCTATCGACACTTCGTAATACGCGGGCATAATTGTTCTGTGACCTTCGGCGGCCATAGCCTCAACTATAATTCCCGTCGTATCCAAATCACCGTTACTCTTAGGAATTATCAGCAGAGGCGCGGAAACTGCCACGTAAGTATGATAACTGTCCTGATTTTCGTTATATTTCGGTATCGGCAGTATACCAAATTCCCGCTCGTTTTCACGGTAATCGCGCACAAACTTTAATATTTCCGTGCCGAACAGCGTTTGACCGTCGCGAAGCCCGCTTGATATAAACGGAATATCGTTGGCTTTGCACGAAGTATCGTTCATTATTTCTATGATTTTTCCCCAGATATTTATAAAAGTTTCGTTATTAAACGCCACATACGGCATATCGTCGTTGTCTTTGGCTACCAGCGTTTGATTTGCCGCTATCCACATACCGGCGTAATTTTCGCCGTGGGTCAATAACCCGAACTGGTCGCCGACCGTTATTCTGCCGTCGCCGTTGAGGTCTTTCTCTGCGGCTTTCATCATAGAGAGAAGTTTGTCAAAAGTCCACTGGCCGTTCTCTACCAAAGTATAAGGCAGTTCAAGCCCCAAGTCCATAATTAATTGCTTATCAAAATATAACAGCCATGTGTTGTCGTTGTCGCCGATTGATATATCGCAAGCCATCATATAGTTTCGTTTGGATATGGATAAGTCCCTGAGCGAGCCTTTATCCCACCACGGTTTATCGAAATCAAGATACATAACGTCGTTTAACGCCACGCAATAATTACTCGTCGCGAGATTTGCCGCCCCGCCGTATCTTATCATAGCTATATCAAACGAATTATCGCCCGAATCCACCGCTCTTTTGAATCTTGCCTGATCGTTTCCCAAAGGAGTGGTTATCTGTTTTATTAAAATATTGAGCCTGTCTTCAACAAGCCTGTTTCTCTTATAGTACGCGTCGTCGATAGTATCGCCGTTTTGTTCCTCGACTACCATGTTTGTATATGTCCATACCTGCTCGTTAGGGTCGCCGACGAGAATGACAAAATCCCTGCCGTTAAAATTTGAGTCTGGTATATTTTCTTTTTGACTTGAAACTGAGAAACCTAATTTACCGGTATTTTCTTCGGGTATATCTTCGTTTATTTCTCCGCTGCCTGCATCGTCTGCGTCAACGCTGACGTCAGGTTTGTCAGGTACGGATGGTTTTTCATTACCGCCGCACGCAGTAAATATTTGCGCAATCATTAAAATTAATAAAAGCGCGGCAATTTTTTTTGCCTTGGAAATTTTCATTAAAATTTACGCTCCTTTCATTACGTTTTGTTAAAAATAAGCCGATATATAAAATATTCTATCATATTGATAAATAAATTACAATAATATTTTCTGTTTTTCATTTTATTTTTGCATTTTTTTCTGTTTTTTCGCCTTAAATTAAATTTTTTTATAAAATCGTATTGCAAAAATTAATATGTTGTAGTATAATAAAAAATGATAATATTCTACATAATTTTTCGTTGAACTTTTAACGTTTTCTTGTTGAAATTTATATATTAATTAAAATAATATTAACAAAGGGTAAGAGAAAAGGAGAAAGGGGGGAAGGCGAAGGAATGAAAAAGACAATATTCGTGGTGGACGATAACCTGACGAATCTGTCAAAGGCAAAAGAGGCGTTACAGGAGACATACCGGACGCTGACATTACCGTCAGGGCCGAAAATGTTCGCGATGCTGGAGAAAGTGGAGCCGGACCTGATACTGCTGGACATAGAAATGCCGGAGATGAACGGGTACGAAGCCATGGAGCGGCTGAAAGCGGACGAACGATTTACGGGAATACCGGTGATATTTCTGACGTCGAAGACAGACGAGGGGAGCGAGCTGGAGGGGTTCATACTGGGAGCGGTAGACTATGTGACGAAGCCATTCAGCGCGCCTTTGCTGGTGAAGCGAATAGAGAATCAGTTGCTGATAGTGGAGAAGACGAACGAACTGGCGGAAGCGAGTATAGCCAAGAGCAATTTTTTGGCGAACATGAGCCATGAGATACGGACGCCGATGAACGCGATAATCGGAATGACGCACATCGGGAAAAAGACGGAGGAGAAGGAGCGAAAAGACTACGCGTTCGGGAAAATCGAAGCGGCGTCGACGCATCTGTTGGGGGTAATCAACGATATACTGGACGTATCGAAGATCGAAGCGGGAAAATTCGAGTTATCACCGACAGAGTTTTACTTTGAAAACATGGTACAGCGTGTACTGACGATAAATAATTTCCGAATAGAGGAGAAGAGGCAGGTACTGACGGTGGAGACGGACAGCGCAATACCGAAGATGCTGTACGGGGACGAACAGCGGCTGGCGCAGGTGATCACGAATCTGCTGTCGAACGCAGTGAAGTTCACGCCGGAGGGAGGTAATATAAGAATCAGCGCGAAACTACTGGAGGAAAGAGAAGGAGAGTGCGGAGTAGAGATAAGGGTGACAGACTCAGGAATAGGAATAAGCGCGGAGCAGCAGGCAAAACTGTTTACGTCATTCCAGCAGGCGGAGAGTGACACATCGCGGAAATACGGAGGAACGGGGTTAGGACTGGTCATATCGAAAAACATAGTGGAGATGATGGGCGGGGAGATATGGATAGAGTCAGAACTGGGCGAGGGAGCAAGTTTTGTGTTCACGTTTGAGGCAAGGCGGGCAGAGGAGAGGGAGATTACGGAGAAGACGGTGACGGAGGAAGTCGAGATACGATTCGAGGGACGGCGAATACTGCTGGCAGAGGACATAGACATAAACCGTGAGATAGTACAGGCGTTACTGGAGCCGACGCAAATCGAGGTAGAGTGCGCGGAGGACGGAGAGCAGGCAGTGGCGATGTTCAGGGAGAGACCGGAGAGGTACGATATGATCATGATGGACATACAGATGCCGAAGATGGACGGGTACGAGGCCACGAGGGTGATACGCGAGCTTGGGGTACCGGGAGCGGCGACGATTCCCATCGTCGCCATGACAGCCAACGTATTCCGCGAGGACATAGAGCGTTGTCTCGGAGCTGGCATGAACGCTCATATTGGCAAGCCTATTCTTTTTGATGATTTGCTTAATTTATTGATTGATTTTTTTGGTGTTATGAATCAGGAGGTTGCTTCATGA
>WQXD01000334.1 GCA_009785015.1 Oscillospiraceae bacterium
ATATAAATATCCCTCGGGTTGCAGCTCAATTTTTTGCACATTGCGGCCGCCGTCCCGGCAGCCTGGCCCACCGTGGACAAGGTGCGCTGCAGCCGGCAGCTTCCGTGGGCGATATGCGAAACGCTCATCAGTCTCGAGGCGAAAAACAGGTTTTCCACGTCTTTAGAATAAATGCACCGGTATGGGATCGTATATATGGGCGGTATGGAAAAATATACGATTTTCACATAGTCCGGCTTTTCTGGGCGCGGATAGTGTATGTCGAGGGCAAACCCGCCGTATCCTATGGCATCGTCAAATATCGTGCCGCTTTCTATGTCCTGCTGAGTCAGCACGTAATCTCCGGCAAACCGGCGGCTCTCGCGTTTGCAAAGCCGCGAGCCAAGCCATGACAATTCCCAGTTTTTGGCGTTTTCTTTGTCTCTCCCGTTTTTGATATGGTTCCACGCGCTGTATATGCACATGGTCGCCGTCTCGTATATTTGCCGCTCGTCTTCTATTGTGTTGCGGTTTCCTCCGGTTTCGGTGGGAAAGAAAAAATATTGATAATCGTCCTTACCCGGGTTGAGTCCGGGGTTTTCGTTATACCCCGGGTAAAACTCCGGAGTGGCGGGAGGGGGGATAAACTCCACGGGGCGCCCGACGTTTCGTATCATGCCCACCAAGCTGCTGCCCATTGTCACGGGACTGTCAAATTCGGGCGCGAGGCGTTCGCCGTATGTGCCGCGGCCCTCGCGCCCCATTCTGAACTTTGCCCCCGCCAATGCGGATATTGCCCCGTCCCCCGATGAATCTATAACGGCAGTGCCGACTTCTATATATTTGGTATGGTAAGCCCCGGTGTCCTCAACTGTCAATCCGGCGATACGCAATCCGTCCATTACGGGTTCTTTCGCGTAATGGCTCCGCAAAACCTGTACCCCGGCTTCCTTCAGCGTTTGATACAGCACGGTGTCCCACAGCGGGGATATATTATAGTGCATATCGGGCGTGACGGTTTTTGCGCGGTACCAGGCGGCCGTTTCGGTTATTTCCTCGATGATTCCCGTTTCGGCGGAAAAGGTATGAAATCTGTGCGCCCCCGAAGGGTGAACTCCCGCGTCCGCGCTTGAATTTCCTCCGAGAACCAAAGATTTCTCCAGCAAAATCACTTCGCAGCCTTCTCTTGCCGCGGCGACGGCGGCGCATATTCCCGCCAGCCCCGCGCCGATAACGACCACGTCGGCTTTTAATTTTTGTATATCCATAATTTTTTACTTTCTGTATTATTTTGTATAAACCGCTATAAGGTCGTTTAAGTTCTTTTCGATCAAATCGTTCCTTTTTTCATACGCTGAAACGATATCCCCGTTTTCGGTCATGACGTTGTTGAAAAAATTCGATAAATCCGACAAGGACTGTCCGTTGACATAAGCGAAATCATATATCACGTTGCTGCGTATCAAATCGAGCATTTCCCCGGATTCCGTATCGCGCGACTGTTTGACTTTCAGGGAAATGTCATAGTATGCGGGAATTGTCGTGGCTGTGCTTTCCAAGGCGAGGCCCTCAAGAATTATCTCCGACATTTTCGGGTCTCTGACAGATGCCGGTATGCCGACAATCGAAAATTTTTCAAGCACGACCGTGCGGTATTTTTCCTGCGCTTCGTCGTATTTTGGCATGGGGATCAGCCCGAAATCGACTTCCATCGAACGGAGCGAATGCGCCGTGGACAATACCAGCGACATAAAGAGCATCCTCGCTTCCGAAAATATTTGCTGCATTTGCCCGAACACCACCAAAGTGTCGCCTGTACTGGGATATTTGAATATATGTTCCCTGTCTGCCAAAAGCGATTTCATTCTGTCGAAAATATCGATCATCCGGTCGCTCATATATGTCATTTCCGGCAAACCGTCGGCCCCCCTTCCGGAAAAATTCACGCCCATGTTCAGCATGATCGTCTTTACGGTATTTCCTTCGAGCATATACCCGTACTTGTCCGCCGCGTCGAATTTGCCGTTGCCGTCGACGTCGGCCGAAACCGTTTTCGCCAGTTCTTCCAATTTGTCAAACGTCCATTTTCCCTCTTTTACCATTTGATAGGGTAATTCTATCCCGTAATCCGTGCACATTTGTTTGTTAAAGAACATCACGATCATATCTTCAAGCGTATTGAAAGCTATGTCCCCCGTCGCGGCGTACAAAACGCCGTTTATTTCCATATTTTTCGCGAAATCCGACGACCACCACGGCTTTTCAAAGTCGATATATTCCGAACCCAGCAGATTCAAAAACAGGCCGTCCCCCGTAAGCGCCATGAGATAGTTTGCCGCTCCGGCGACCATGTCGTGCGCCCCGTCCCCGGCAAGCACGCTGTTTCGCAGCGTATCTATGAATATCTGGCGCTGCGTGAAGTTGCCGGTGACGGCGACGGGCTTGATATTTATTCCGAAGCGTTCCTCTATTGTTCTGGATCGTTTGTAAACGGCGTCGTTTACCACATCTCCGTTTTCGGACTCGGCGTTGAATTCGCGTTCATATTCTTCCCTCATCAGGATATGGAAATCCGCTCCGTTGAAATTGATATCGGGCAGATGTCCGCCGCCTTTTTCCGTTTCGGATTGTTCGCCGATGTTTGGATCCGGTGCATTTTCGCCGTTTTGGGCAGTTGACGGTTCGCCGCCGCACGCAAAAAATTGGATGACAACGGCAAATAAAAGAAAAACGGCAATGAATTTTTTTGTAAACATATAAAACAGCTCCTTTTGGTTTCAGTATATCACGAAATATCGCGAAATACTGCATGAATTTTCGAATTATCCATTAACAAAGTGACCTGCTCCCGCCGCTTAAAATTGCTTGATTATTCAAGTGATAACCCATCATCAAACTAACGCAATTTTTGAAGCGGGCGCTTCCTGCTCAAGAACCCTACTGGGTTCAGTCTCAACAGGCTATCCCCGGCTGCCCTACGGTTCTCGCTACTGTTTGGCTACGCGCCCTCCGCGCTTCGTTTTCGCTCCTCGTATAGTCGTACCGCCTCGTCGCGGATATTGATTGCCGCATTGACGTCTCTGTCATGGTGCGCCCCGCACTCCGGGCAATCCCACTCTCGTATGTCCATCGTCAGCTTTTTGTTTTGGTACTCACAATTTGGCGTGCTGCATTTTTTGCTCGACGCATACCACTTGTTTATCTTGATGAAGTATTTCCCTTGTTCCGCCAGCTTGTACTCCAGAAACTGCCTGAACATACCCCACCCTGTATCGTGTACCGTTTTCCCGAATCTCAACGCCTGCGACATCGCTTGCATATTCAAATCCTCAACACCTACTAAGTCGTAGAAATTGGCTATCTTCCTACTCTCTTTGTGCAGGTAGTCTCGTCTTTGATTGCCTATCTTTTCGTGTATCAGGTTTATCCGTATCTTTTGCTTTTCGTAGTTTGAGCTTTCCTTTTCCATGCGAGATAACTTGCGTTGCTCTCTTGCCAATTTGTCCTCCTGCTTCCTGTAGTATTTTGTTGTGTTCTTTCTCGCGTAAAATGTTCTTCTACGCAAGATTAAAATTGAATTGCAGATTTGATAACGAGAGACTGTCTAAGTACTTTAACGATCAGTTCTCATACTATAACCTCCCATAAGATATGATGTTGCTTTGCCCCGTTGTTTCATACGTTTTCATGCTGATGTACAACTCCGAATTGTATATGAACCGTACACATCCGAACGTCTTTGTCAACAATATCTCCTGCTCCGTATTCGGATATATCCTGTACTTGAACGCTTTATTGTGTCGTGTTGGGTCTTTCTCTTTTCTCCTACGCATTTATCTCACCACATTATACCTCTAAGTATATCATATTTGCCAAGGTATGTCAATAGTTTTTTTGGTTGTCTGAAACTTTTTCGAGGTGTGCAAATGGAATTTGATGAACGAAAATATGGCGTATCTTTGCCCTCTTTTGAAAGAGGGTGGCACGCGAGCA
>WQXD01000335.1 GCA_009785015.1 Oscillospiraceae bacterium
GATCTGGATGCAAAACAGATAAAAAATTCAAATTTTGTCCCGGAACATATAATCTGCGTGGACGCCGCGGCGGTAAGCCAGATCGGCGCATATGAAAAGTATTATTCAAACGATATATCAAAAAACAAAATAGACCTCGTCATCGACCACCATTACACAAATTCTCTGTACGGAAAAGAAAACTATGTCGACGAACGGGCCGCGGCGACGGGTGAAATCATATTCGAGCTGGCGGAGGGCTGCGGGCTTGAAGGCGATCCCGGTTTTGCCAGGGATATTTACTGCGCTTTAATTTGGGATTCCGGTTCTTTCATGTACAGCTCGACAACGCCGAAGACGTTATCCATCGCCTCAAAACTCATAGGGGCCGATTTCGATTTCGCCAAACTGAACCGGCTTGTCTTCCAAACCAAAACCAAAACGCAGACAGCGGCAAAACGCCTGGCGTATAATTGCCTGACATTTTTCTGCGAGGACAAAATCGCGGTTATAACCATAACGGACGAGATAAAAAAAGCGGCGGGGCTCGAAGGGGCGGAAATCGAAGATATAAACGAAATAGCGAAAACCGTGGAGGGCGTCGAGGTGGGGGCGGTCATAAAGGAGACCGAAACAAAGGAATTTAAAGTATCCCTGCGCTCAAACGAATATGTAAACGTGGCAAAAATCGCCGAGCAGTACGGCGGGGGCGGGCATATCAGGGCCGCAGGGTTCAAAATCGGAGGATATGCCAAAGCGAAAGAATTGGAAAGGGAATTAGTCGGAAAAATAACGGAAGTCTTATGACAAACACACAAAACATAAACGGAATATTGAATTTAAGCAAACCGCCGGGCAAATCGTCTCACGATATGGTTTATTTTGTCCGCCGACTTTTCGGCACGAAAAAAGCGGGGCATACCGGCACATTGGACCCCATGGCTTCGGGGGTGCTGCCGATGCTTTTGGGAAGCGCCACGAAATTGTCCGATTTATTGCTGGAGCGCGACAAGTCGTATTGCGCGGTTTTGAAATTGGGGGTTTCCACCGACACCATGGACACGACGGGAACCGTGACAAAGCGCGCGGCGGGCCCGCTTCCCGGATTTGAAGAGGTGGAAAGGGCGGCGACGGGGTTTATGGGGGAGATATGGCAGAGGCCCCCCATCTACAGCGCGATAAAAATAAACGGCAAAAAGCTTTACGATTACGCGCGGGAAGGCAAAGAAATCGAAGCCGAGCCGAGATTGGTGAGGATATATTCGATAAGCTGCGAAAAAACGGATGTTTCGGGCGAATATATATTGAATATAGAGTGCTCCAAGGGGACATATATACGCTCAATCTGCCACGATATAGGCGAAAAACTCTCGTGCGGCGGGGTGATGGCCGCCCTTGAGCGGACGCGGTCGGGGAAATTTTGTATTTCGAATGCGTATTCGCCCGAGTATCTGGAAGATCAAAAGGCCAAAGGGGGGATAGAGGCGGTCAGCTCCTTGCTTTTGTCGTGCGAGGATGTTTTAACCGAATTCGCGCGAAAAAAAATAATTCTGGACGAGTTTTACACAAGACTCGCCAAAAACGGGGCGGAGATATATATACATAAAATAAAATCGGAAAATCCGGAGGATTTTTGCCTCGAGGATAAAATTTTGATGTACGGCTGCGACAATGTCCTTTTCGCGCTGGGCAAAATAAAGGAGTACGAAGCGGGGCCCGCGTGCAAACCCGTGATTTTTGTGTAAATAATAATTTGAAAAAATTTTAATTTTTTATTAATAAACCATTGACAATTGAATTTTTTTGTGGTACAATAATATCGGCGGGCCAGAAACGCGAAAAGTTTTGCGCACGCAAATATGGGGATGTAAGGTGTGGTAATGGTTATGAAATTTATAAAAATTTTGTTAAAAATATTGCCGATGGCCGCCTTTGTTTTCGCTTTCCCCCTTCAGGCCGAGGCCGGCAGGCTCACAGGTTCGGTCAAAACGGGCGACGGCGGACTCGTCGGGATTGCCATAGCGGTGGCGGCGTGTATCTTGACGGCATTTGTCACAATGCGGCTCACAAAGCGTAAAAACAAAAAATAAAAGAGCGCCGGGATTCCGGCGCTTTTTTAATTGTCCACATCGTCGATTATCGAATCCATCGAAATCTGGTCTTTTTCCACATCCACGGCCACAAACGCGCTGCCGCGGACCGGAATTTTGGTTTTTTTGTATTGTTCGGTGTTCTGATACAGCGAACCCGGATTTTTGACGACGCTTGCTATCTGCCTGCCTTTTGGCAGGCTCATCGTCTCCACGCCCACTGTGGTCCTCGTGGTTTTGAGCGGAATTATATCGGAATTTATAATCATCGCCTTATTGTCCGAGGACAAAAGCAGAAATTCGGCGTTTTCGCCTTCGAAAACGTGATAGATCGCCGCAATGGGCGCAGATGTGGAAAATGCCCCGGTCAGTTTTTTCCTGTTTTGCTTTGTCTTATAGGCTTCGAGGGGAATTTTCGCGGTTTTTCCGTTTTTGAAGAAAAAAAGCATATTTCCGTTGTAATCCCCGGTTATATTGGCGTAAATGGTTTTTTCCCCTTCTTCGAAAGAGAGCTTGGCGGGGATATAATCGCCTAGCACCGACGCTTTTATGTTGTCAAATTCGTTGATTTTCGCCTTGTAAACCTGGCCCCTGTCGGAAAAGAACAAGATTTCGTCGATATTCTGCGCCTCTTTTTCGAGTATGATTTCGTCGTTTTCCTTGAGTTTCTGTTCGTCGTTGCCCCGAAGCGACTGGGCCGTTATTTTTTTGAAATAGCCGTCCCTTGTCAAAATCAGGTGCACGCCGTAATTTTCGATCTCTTCGGTTTCCTCAAAGGCTTCTTCCCCTTCGGTGTAGATGATCTGCGTCAGCCGGGGTTTCTGGTATTTCTTTTTGACGTTTTCGAGCTGTTTGATTATGATCTTCTTTTGTTTTTCGGGCGAATTCAGGGTATCGTTCAAGTCGTCTATGTCGGCCTCGAGCGCGGCGGTTTCGTTTGTGCGTTCTATGATATATTCGCGGTTCAGCTGGCGGAGCTTTATTTCGGCGATGTATTCCGCCTGAAGCTCGTCGATTTTGAAAGCCTGGATCAAATTGGGTATCACTTCCTTGTCGGTTTTGGTTTCCCTGACGATTTTTATCACTTTGTCTATGTCGAGCAGTATTTTTTTCAACCCGTTGAGCAAATGCAGCTTTTCCTTTTTTTTGCCGAGATCGAAATACAACTCGCGTTTCACGCATTCTATCCGAAAGGCTATCCATTCGCTTAAAATTTCCGAAATCCCCAAAAGCTGCGGGGTCCCCGCGATGAGCACGTTGAAATTGCACGAAAACTTGTCCTCGAGCTGAGTGGATTTAAAAAGCCTTGACATGATTTTATCCGGATCCGCGCCCCTTTTCAAATCGATCGTTATTTTGAGCCCGCCCAGGTCGGTTTCGTCGCGTATGTCGTTTATTTCCTTTATTTTTCCTTCTCTGGCGAGTTGTTCCACTTTTTCCTGGATGGCTTCGACTGTGGTGGTATAGGGTATCTGGTATATATCTATGCAGTTGCCGGATTTGTCATAGGAATATCTCGCCCTTATCTTTACGCTGCCCCTTCCGGTGTTGTATATCTCCTCGAGCGCGGCTTCATCGTAGATGAGCTGTCCGCCGGTGGAAAAGTCAGGGGCTTTCAATATCTGCATGATTTCCTTGGTGGAAATTTTTTCTTTTTTCAGCATCGCCGCGGCGGTATCGCATATCTCCGCGAGGTTGAACGAGCATATATTGCTGGCTATGCCCACGGCTATGCCGATATTCGGCGAGACGAGTATGTTGGGAAAAGAAGTAGGAAGCAGCCGGGGTTCTTTCATGGTATTGTCGTAATTGTCGGCGAAATCGACTGCGTCTTTGTCTATGCCTTCGAAAAATTCGGCGCATATGGGGTCGAGCTTGCATTCCGTGTATCTGGAGGCC
>WQXD01000336.1 GCA_009785015.1 Oscillospiraceae bacterium
ATGCTACCGGTAATGACTTCAATAGAAGTCATAGGTAGTGAAAGTCAAACGGAAGCAAGGTAGTGCGCGAAATCTTTCGAGGTACGCGGGAGACTTGCCAGTACGGTTGAACCCCCTGCCAAAAAGGCATGGGGAGCTTCAGGATAGATATTAATGAAAGTAACCAAGGAAGGAAATCGGCGTTTATGGAAAATACGGAAATAACGGCTTCGGTCAATACAAATTCAAAGCCCTCAGCCTTAAAAATCACGGATGTACGCTTCACGGATATCACAGGTGCGCCCATGCACTGCACATTGATGAAAATTTATACAAATCAGGGTATAACGGGTTTGGGGGAGATACGCGACAACGGGTCGAGGATGTACGGGGAAATGCTCAAAAGCCGCATACTGGGCGAAAATCCGTGCGAGATAGACAAGATTTTCAGGAGAATAAAGCAATTCGGCGGGCAGGCCCGCCAGGCGGGCGGCGTGTGCGGCGTCGAAATCGCCTTATGGGACCTCGCGGGAAAGGCTTACGGCGTGCCCGTATATCAGATGCTGGGAGGAAAATTCCGCGATAAAATCCGCATATACTGCGATACGGACGTTTCCGGCAGGCATACCGGAAAAGATATGGGGGACGCGCTGAAAAAACGCATGGAAATGGGTTTCACTTTTTTGAAAATGGATCTGGGGACCGGGATTCTGCATAATGAGAAGGGCGCCTTAAACGCCCCGCTCGGATTTTTGGAAGAGCCGCAAAAAAATCGGGAAAACATTGAAAAAAGATACGCCCGCAACCGCAATTACGACTATTACAATATCGCCCATCCGTTCACGGGCCTGCATATCACGGAAAAAGGATTCGATATACTCGAGCAGTACGTCGAAGACGCCAGGTCGGTCATAGGCTATGAAATACCGCTTGCAATCGACCATTTCGGGCATATTTGCGTCGAAGACTGCATAAAGCTCTGCCGCCGTATAGAAAAATACAACATAGCCTGGGCGGAAGATCTGATACCCTGGCAATATACGGAACAATATGTGCGCCTGCGCAATTCGACCACCGTTCCCATCTGCACGGGCGAAGACATCTATTTAAAGGAAAATTTCAAGCCGCTGCTCGAAAAAGGAGGCGTATCGGTGATTCATCCCGATTTGCTGTCGAGCGGGGGCATACTTGAAAACAAGAAAATAGGCGATATGGCCCAGGATTACGGAGTCGCGATGGCGGTGCACATGGCGGAGTCGCCCGTGGCCTGCATGGCTGCGGTCCATTCGGCCGCAGCCACCGAAAATTTTCTGGCGCTTGAAAATCATTCCGTGGATGTGAGCTGGTGGGACGACATCGTGATAAAAAGCGGCGGCAAACTCGTGTGTGACGGGTATATCGAGGTTTCGGACAAGCCGGGGCTCGGGATCGACGATTACAACGACGAGGTCATAAAAGAACATCTGCATCCGAAATTCCCCGAATTATGGGCCCCGACCGATATATGGGACGACGAATGGAGCCACGACAGGCTCTGGAGTTAGCCGGAGGGTGAAATTAAATGGCGGAAAAATTTGTATATTTCAATAATTTCAATAACATGGAAGATATCGTGTCATCAAAAGTCGCGGAGCATATCAAAACAATCGGCTATACGCCCATAACGGCCGACGGAGCCGACCTTGGCTCAAGAGAAGAAGTGGATGATTTTTTTCGGGAATACAAAAAAAATCTCGCGGGGGCGATACTGGCAAATCCGCCCGTGCCCTCAATGCGCGGCGGCATAGAGGACGCCACGGATGAGATGTGGAAAAACGCGAGGGATATTTTTGTCGTGCCGATGCTGAATATAACCCAGGCAGTCGGGAAAATACTGTCAGAAAACAAAAAAGGCAGCATCATATACCTCAATTCGATTCACGCGGAAAAACCCGCCGGCAGCGCCTTTCTATACACGATCGGCTGCGCGGCGGTGCAGGCGCTGTGCCGCGAGGCCGCCCTCATATACGGCGCCGAAAATGTCGGCTGCTACAATGTGATGAGGGGGATCGTGCAAGGCGAGGAAACGTATTTTACAAGCGAATACTCCCCGCTGCATCACAACAGCAATCTCAGGTTCCCCAAGGAAAGGCTGCCTTTTGCAAATTCTTTAAACGAATTGTGCGCGTTTTTGCTGGGTGAGGGGGCGTACATATTAAACGGCGCGGACCTGCAGGCCGACGAGGGGTTCCGGCTTTACTACGGCAAATCGGATTATTACACATAATTATTGAATTTCGGGGGGATTTTTATCGATATCACAGCTCAAAATAACACAAAAGCGGCGATTGTCACCGGAGGCAACAAAGGCGTGGGCAGGGGGATCGTCTACAGCCTTGTAAAAGCGGGGATAAATGTGTGTATCTGCTACAACAGTTCTGAAGACTTCGCTTTGGAAACCCAAGAAAAAGCAAATGAAATCGCCGCCGGCCGCTCTTTTTTATACAAATGCGACGTGTCCGTCAGGGATGAGGTAAAGGCGATGGCGGCAAAAACCGCCGGGCGTTTCGGCGGGTGCGACCTGCTTGTCAACAACGCCGCCCTGCAGCCCAATTTTCCTCTGGGGATGTACGGCATGGAAACCTTCAGGCGAATATGGGACGTGAATATCGGAGGGTATTTTTTGTGCCTGCAGGAATGCCTGCCGTATCTGAAGAGGTCCGATTGCCCGAGAGTGGTAAATATCGCCTCGATCCATTCCAAACGCCCCTCCGTATTTGACGCGGGCTATTCAATGACAAAAAGCGCGGTTAAAATGTTTACCAGGGAAGCCGCCATTGAGCTCGCCAAATACAAAATCACCGTAAACTGCATAACTCTGGGCGCTTGCCAAATAGAGGGGAAAACCGGGTCGTTCGGCGGCAGGTGGAGCGTTTCCGTGCCGGAAAAAGCCAAAACAAAGACTTCGTTCCCATTGGGGAGGATAGCCCGTCCCAAAGACGTCGGCGATTTTATAGTTTATCTGGCCGGCAAAGAAAGCGAAATAATCACCGGGACCGGAATAAGGATAGACGGCGGAAGCGCTTTACTGTAAGTTCAAAAAACAATTTATATAATTTATTTTAAGGGAGGTTTGAAATCATGAAATTCGATTGCAGGGAAGATATCATTCAGCTTACGGGCGAATGGACGGGCGAGCGGTTCGAAAACGGCCGGCCGAAAGTATCCGACGACATACTGCGCAGAATGCGAAACATCACTTTTGAGGAAGCGTGGGGGCCGCTTTGGGGCAGGGGATACAAATACCAATGGGAATGTTCGTTTAAGATGGCTCACCCGGCGCGGAAACTCGTGGGCAGGGCGGTGACTTCGGTCATGGTCCCCATGCGCCCGGATCTGCACAATTATCTGCTGAAATACGGCCACGAAAAAGAAAACCGCAAGGGATTTTTCAATCAGTGGGTGATCGACAATCTGGAGGAGGGCGACGTTGTGGTCGTGGATCTGTTTGAAAAAATATATCAGGGCACTTATGTCGGCGGAAATTTATCGACGGCAATAGCCACGCGCACCAAAAACGGCGGAAGCGTCATTTGGGGCGGGGTGCGCGACCTCGAACAGATTGTGAATATAGAGAATCTGCAGATTTTTTACAAAGGCGTGGACCCGACGGGCATCGGCGACGTCACCATGACGGGATACAATGTGCCCTGCAGGATAGGCAATGCCATATGTATGCCGGGCGACGTCGTGCTCGGCACGATTTCGGGCGTCATTTTCATTCCGCCGCAGCACGCCGAAGAAGTGGTGACAAACGCGGAGAAAAGCCATGTGAGGGATATTTTCGGCTTTATACGGCTCAATGAAAAAATATATACGACGGCGCAGATCGATACCGCATGGACAAAAAGCATGATGGACGATTTTATAAACTGGTTCAAAACGGACCCGCAGGCCGAACAGTACCGCCATCTGAACTGGGACGGGGAAATAGAGAGCGCCGCCAAAA
>WQXD01000337.1 GCA_009785015.1 Oscillospiraceae bacterium
TAATTTTTGAAAAAACTGCAAAGCAACGACAATATTCGCGGGTAAAATCTGCAACTGTTATATATTATTCGCGGGTAAAATCTGCATATCTCTTGACAATACCGAATTTTTGTTGTATAATAAGTATTACAGAAGAAAGAGAGGTACGCGATTATGCTCAAACGAAAAATATATGACGATTTAATACGGTGGAAAAACCGTGATGATAAATTATGCTTATTAATAAAGGGAGCGAGGCAGGTCGGTAAAACTTTTATTATAGAAAAGTTTGCCCGCGAAAATTATAAGCATTTTACGCTTATTAATTTTGTTCAAAACCCTGCGTATAAAACTGTCTTTGACGGTGACTTGGACACGGAAACCATTATCAAACAAATTTCCCTGCGCGTTCCCGGCGCAAAACTTATACCCGGCGAAACATTACTTTTCCTTGACGAGATACAGGACTGCGCCCGCGCCCGCGCCGCTTTGAAGTTTCTTACGCAAGACGGACGGTTTGACGTGATAGCGTCCGGTTCTATGCTCGGAATCAATTACAAGGATGTGCCTTCATATCCTGTGGGGTATGTGGATCATTTGGAAATGTATTCTCTTGATTTTGAGGAATTTTTATGGGCTAACGGCGTTTCGCCCGATTCCATCGCCGATATTAAAGCGTATTACGAACAAAAGAAACCCGTTCCTGCTGCCATGCACGAACGCATGATAGAATTATTCAAGGAGTATATTGTTGTCGGCGGTATGCCCCGTGCGGTAGACGAATTTGTCAACACTCACAATTTCGCCGATGTATTGAAAATACAAAAGGGTATCATCGACGATTATACCGACGATATAGCGAAATATGCCGAGGGCGCGGAAAAGGCGAAAGCGCGGGCTTGTTTTTTGTCAATACCCAAACATTTAGCAAAAGACTACAAGAAGTTTCAGTACAGTATAGTGGAACGCAGTGGAACGGCTCGTAAATTCGGCGGTAGTCTGATGTGGCTTTTTGACGCGGATATAGTAAATTTCTGCTATAACCTATCCATACCAGAACTGCCGTTGGAGGGCAATGCCAAAAGCGACGTATTCAAAGTTTATATGCGTGATACGGGGCTTTTGATGGCTATGCTTGAGGACGGTTCGCAGGAGGACATCATTGACGGTAATCTCGGTATTTACAAGGGAGCGATTTACGAAAACATCATCGCGGATATTTTTAGCAAGGCAGGTAAAAAGCTGTATTACTTTGAGCAAAACGGCAAGCTGGAAATCGACTTTTTTATCCGCAAAAACAAAACGGCAACCGCTGTTGAAGTAAAATCCGCAGACAACACAAAAGCGAAGTCAATGGACGCTGTTATCAAAAAATACGGCGTTAAGCATGGAATCAAATTATCAATGAAAAATGTAGGCGGGACAGAAGAATTTGACAGCTTTCCGCTTTACATGGCTATGTTTTTATAAACGACCGAATAATATTAACAAACCCGTGGAAAGATAAAAAATCTATTCACGGGTATTTTTATGTCAAAAAATAAATAGAAACGGAGTGTAAATTTATGAAACTCGTACTGGCTGAAAAGCCGAGCGTAGGAGCATCAATCGCCGCCGTCCTTAACGCGAAAAAGCGTGAGGACGGTTTTTTTATCGGGAGCAACGGGTATATCGTATCATGGTGCGTAGGCCACCTTGTTGAGTTCGCGCAAGCGGACGAATATGATTTAAAATACGCCAAATGGAAATACGCCGATCTGCCGATTATTCCCGCAGAATGGAAATACAATATCGCAAAAGACAAGAAAAAACAGTTGAAAATCATATCAGACCTGATGAAGCGTTCCGACGTAGATACCGTAATATGCGCTACCGACGCGGGGCGTGAGGGCGAGTTAATCTTTCGCCTTGTCTATGAATATTGCAAATGTAAAAAACCTATTCAAAGGTTATGGATTAGTAGCATGGAAGAAAAAGCGATAGCTGATGGGTTCCGAAACTTAAAAGACGGCTCCGAATACGACCGGTTATATAAATCGGCGTTATGCAGGGCGCAGGCTGACTGGATCGTGGGAATAAACGCCACAAGGTTATTTTCTGTGCTATATAACGCGACTTTGAATGTAGGGCGCGTTCAGTCCCCAACGCTTGCGCTTATCGTTGAGCGTGAAAAAGAGATAAACGCTTTCGTCAAAGAACCGTTCTATACGGTAGAGCTTGACTGTCACAGCTTCACGGCTTCGGGCGAAAAACTAAAAGACCGGCAAGCCGCCGAGGATATTCAAGCGGTATGCGACGGGAAAACGGCGCGGATAACTTCTGTTGAAAAACAAGAAAAGTCAATGCTACCCCCAAAGCTGTACGACCTGACAACATTACAGAGGGAAGCTAACCGTTTATACGGCTTTACCTCGCAGCAAACCCTTGACTATGCACAGTCCTTATATGAAAAAAAGCTGGCTACCTACCCGCGTACCGACAGCCGTTATTTAACCGAGGATATGGCGGCGGGGCTTCCCGCGCTCATATATGATGTTGCCGGAGCTGTTCCGTTTACCAAAGGCTTGAGTCCGTTTGTTGACGTCAGGCGAGTCGTTGATAATAAAAAGGTAACGGATCATCACGCCATCATACCGACGCAGACAATGACTAAAACGGATTTATCATCGCTTCCTACTGGGGAGCGTGAAATATTGTATATGATAGCCGTTAGGTTGATATGCGCTGTTGGCGATAAACACGTTTACAACGAAACGACCGTAACTGTGGAGTGCGAAAACTATATATTCAAGGCGAAAGGTAAAAATGTGCTGAAGGACGGCTGGAAAGCTGTGGAGCAGACGTTTAAAGATTCGCTTAAAAACAAACCCGATGATGACGGTGATGACGACAAAGCCCTGCCGGAGCTTAATAAGGGACAGGTATTTGAAAAGGTCAAAGCCGAAGTACGCGAGGGTTTCACTACCCCGCCGAAACATTTTACGGAAGATACATTGTTATCGGCTATGGAGTGCGCCGGTGATTTTTCGGATATTCCTGATGCCGAGCGCAAGGGGTTGGGAACGCCCGCTACAAGAGCGGCTATAATAGAAAAGTTAGTCAAAACTGGTTTTATCGAGAGGCAAAAAAAGAGTCTTATCCCCCTTCAGAAAGGTATCAGCCTCATAACCGTACTGCCGGAAGTGATAAAATCCCCCGCGCTTACAGCTAATTGGGAAGGGATGTTAAAACAAATCGAAAAAGGCGAAATATCAAATGCCGATTTCATGGATGGTATCGTGGATTTGACAGACGGACTTGTAAAGACCAATTCCGCTCCCAATCCCGAATATGCGTCCTTGTTCGGTACTCCGCGCCAGTTACAAGGCGAGGCGTTAGGTTTATGTCCGCGCTGCGGAAAAAGCGTATATGACGGCGGCAAAGGTTTCTTCTGTGAAAACAAGACTTGTGGCTTTTCGTTATGGAAAGACAATAAGTTTTTCACGGCAAAGAAAAAGATGCTGACCGCCGAAATTGCCGCCGTTCTGCTTAAAGAGGGTCGCGTTCATATGACGGGATTGTATTCCGAAAAGACCGGAAAAACCTACAATGCGGTTATAACGCTTGACGACAGCGGCGGTAAATGGGTAAATTTCAAAATGGAATTTGAAAACAAAAAAAATAAACACTAAATTTTTATATAAAGCCGCTCATGGTTTTTAATCACGTTCAAAGTAGTTGACAAAACAAATACTTTGTGCTATAATAATTACGATGTTGGAGGTGATTTTTTGAAACATTATGAGCGACTTATAGATATGGGCTGTTTTACGCGGAGCGAGCTTACCGAATTGACGGGAAGCGAAGCGGCGGCGAACTCCCTTATTTATTCATATTAGGTAATTGCGAAACGATAGAGCAAAGATAGTAAAACATGAAAAAAACAGGATAGAGACAAAAAAGCGAAAGAGGACAAAAAAAGGGCATAGCAAAGCAAGCCCA
>WQXD01000338.1 GCA_009785015.1 Oscillospiraceae bacterium
CATGCAGAAAGACTTTGAAAATATTTTAGCTGATATACAGGCGGAAGCGGCGAGCGCGATAGGGTATACAATCGATACGGAAACAGGCGAGGTGATATACGACGATATGCCGGCGGATTATGGGAGCAAGCTGCCGTTCGGGAAACCGGCGTAGGGATTCAGGATAACGGGGCGGTCAGGGGATGGCTGCCTCTTTGGAAAATGGGGGTTATATGAACTATATAACGCAGTTAAACGGGTTCTTCGGCTATTTAGACAGGAAAATTACGCTGACTGCCAATGCCGTAAGTTTATATGTCATGTTATTGAGTATTAACAATAAGGAAGATTGGATTGCGGAATTTTCAATAAAAAACAGCTATTTTGAAGATAGGATGGGACTTAAAAGAGATAAACTCAACGAAGCCCGGAATCTTCTTAAACAAAAGGGACTCATACGGTATCAGTCAGCGGACGGCAGTGCGTCCGGGGTATATTCTATAATCGAATTCACGAAAGAGGGCACTCTTATTTCTGATACACAAACCGCTACACAAAGCGATACACAAAATCCACCGCAACCCGATACACAAAGCGCTACACAAACCGGTTCGCTTCCTATTAATATAAATAAACCTAAACATAAAACTAAAACTATATCAAAAAAATTTGCGCCTCCGAGGCTTGACGAGGTAAGAGAATACTGCTTGTCTCGCGGCAACGATATTGACCCGGTATATTTTTTTAATTTTTATTCCGCCGCGGACTGGCATGACAGCAACGGCAAGCCTGTTAAGAACTGGAAACAAAAAATTATTACATGGGAAGGAAGTGCGCGCAGCGGCAAATACAGGAATAATTTTAACCCGGCTGCAGAGCAAAAAAGCTTCAGCGAAATCGCGGCTGAACTCGAAGAAAGGAGCGGTGTTATATGACAATCAAAGAAACAGGGCTTATCATGGATATATTAAAAGCGGCGTACCCGACTTTTTATAAAGGTCAAAGCAACGCGGATTTAACCGGCGCGGCTAAATTGTGGGCGGTAATGTTTTCCGATGATAATGCCGAGATAGTGGCTATGGCTGTAAAATCGTTTATCGCAACGGACGCGAAAGGATTCCCGCCGGCGATAGGCATGATAAAAAATAAAATCGCGGAATTTGTGGGTCCGGAAAAAATGACGGAGTACGAGGCGTGGAATCTGGTGAAAAAAGCGGTGAGCAACGGAATATACGGAGCGGGCGAAGAATTCGCAAAATTGCCTCCGATATTGCAGCGGTTAGTGGGTTCGGCGGACCAAATACACGAATGGGCGCGGAGCATGACCAGCGAAACGCTGGAGAGCGTCGTCGGCAGTAATTTCATGCGTTCATACCGTGCGCGGGCAGAATATGAGCGCGAGTATTTCCTGCTGCCGTGCGACGTGAAAGATTTTATCGGCGCGCTGAGCGAGCGTCCGGCTATGCCGGAAGCGCCGCAAGCGGTGACGGAGCATGAATTGAACGAGCGGCGTAATCATATACACCGGCAGCTAAAGGAGGCTTAAGATATGACGATAGCGGAAGCGATATTCGCGCTTGACCGCCGTGCAAGCGTGATTTACACAGACAGTTACGGCGAGTACGGCGGCTGTATAATCACGGGAATAATTACGCGGTCGGTGGAGAAGCGCGTGTTCGCGCTGGAAATAGCGAAGCCGGATTACGCGGGTCAGGTCAGGAGCGTCATAGTCACGGGGCTTGATTCTGTGAAGTTGCGGCGGTAGAGGGATATATATGAGCAAGAGCGCGATATATTGCGCGGACTGTATTCATCATCAGTTCCAGTGGTGCAGGAACGAATCCTTGTTTTTTGACAGCTGCATGACGGACTTGGTCGAATGCGGCGGCTGGCGCACTGAAGATGGCAGATGTATGCGTTTTGAAAAGATTTGCGATATAACCGGAAAAATATTCGAGCCCGGCGAAATATTCGAGGCGCGGGAGTGCGGCAGCTACAGGCAAAAAACAAGCAGCCGGCTGCATTGCGAAAAAATCAGGGAGTACAGGAGAATGCGAGGTGATTGATATGCGTAAACACAAGCACAGCACACCGGAACTGGCGGAGTGGGCGGACAGCGGTCAGGATTTGCGGGATATAGCGCGGCTGAAGCGCGCTGCTGTATACGAGCATATCCCTGATGCGCGATGTCATACGGCGTTTGAGCGCCTTATCGCGCACTATCTGCGGAACCGGCGGCTTAACGCGAGGCTGAGGAGAGGTAGAATAAAGAAAGGGCGGACAAAAAAGACCGCCTCATTTCGTCAAATGAAGCGGCAAACGCCGAAATGATATATCATTCATTGCTTTTATTGCCGAATATATAGCCAAGAATAAACATCGCTACTGTTTTTATGAAATCGAATACTAAATTTAAAGTAGTGCTGTCTTGTATATTTGCTAATTTCATGAGAACATCTATCAGAAATATTGCCGCTGCCGCTATAACACAGAACCATATAATTTTAAATCCGAATTTTAGCTTTTGTTCTTCAAAATGTATTTTCGCTTCTGCTTTAGTAAATTTTGGAGGCTGCATTTTCTTGATAGGTTTATCTTCTTCTTTCGAAGCCACTTGTTCGGCAAGTACGTCAACTTCATTTTTTTCTGCCATTAATGATACCATTCCTCTTCTTTTATATCTTTGTCTTCGAGTAAAATATTGTTATTTTTCAGTGTTTTATACCACGCTGTGCCAACCTTATGAGTTAGCGTTGATAAATAGATGCCATCGTAGTCTGAATACTCGTCCCAAACATAATCAAACGCGTCAGATAGTTCGTCGCTCGAATCCATGGATATTATCCAAGCTTTGCTATCTTTGTCTATATAATAATTTTTTATATGGTTTGAGCCATAAACTTTAAATCCATCGTAGACAGAAGTTAGCACCGGACCATATTGCCATGCTTCGAAACGCTCGGAAAATAGTGGCAGTTCAGTCTCTTTTAAATATTTTTTGTATATAAAATAGATTAATTTTTGCAGCTTCATCGGTGTTATATCTTTATTTTCATTAAATGCTCTGAATAACACCGTATTAGCCAAAATCAAAGCATTTGTCATTTGAATCCCCCCTAACTTTTTATTATGTTAATATTATATCACAAAAACAAACAAAATGCAACACAAATTTTCAGAACAAAAATTCACGCTGATATGTATATTGTTTTACAATTATATCACAGCAATTAAAATAAGTCAAGAATAACATTAAAAATTGGAGAATAACAAATGAAAAGCACAGTGAAAAAAATAGCAGAAAACATACTTGAAAACTTGCCGACATATATAGTCTGCGCGTTAGGACTGGCGTTTTGCGCGTGGGTCGTCACAGCGCACATCATGGCTGATATGGGCAAAGAGCGCGAATCTCTCGCGAATCCCGCGGAGCTTGCAGAGCCGCCCATCGTGCGGTACACGCCGCGCATGGCAAGAGAGGCAGAGTGGGCATACCTGAGCGCAAGCATTCCGAGAACGGCTCCGGCGCAGAGCGAACCTGAATATGAATGGGTCAGCCTCGGCGAATACACGCTGCTTGCATATTGCCTGTGCGTAAAATGCTGCGGCGTCTGGAGCGCGGAACACCCGTCAAGGCGCGGCACCGATTATGTGCATCTCACGGCGAGCGGTGCTGTGCCGATAGCCGGGCGCACGGTAGCAGTCAATCCGCGGGTGATAGCATACGGCACGGAAGTTTGGATAAACGGGCATATATATGTCGCGGAAGATACCGGCGGCGCGGTCAGACGGGCGCGGATTGTTGATATCCTGCGCGAGTGCCATGAGTCCGCGCTGGAGTTCGGGCGGCAGCGGGCTGAGATTTGGGTGAAAGCGGGAATTGAAAAATGAAGTTATAGAGGATTGTTCTATCGCTTGTCAATTAATACAAATTAAATAAATTTTAAAAATTGAGGAAAATGTAATGAAAA
>WQXD01000339.1 GCA_009785015.1 Oscillospiraceae bacterium
CAAAAAACGTATTTTTTTCCGTCAGCAAAACCTCGACGGCCTTTTTGACACTTTCCGAGGTCCAAAGCCTATCCAGTTCCTCGTCGATATGCTGGCAGATCCTCGAAACCAGAAACGGATAACCGCCCGTACACTCATATAGCTCTTCCGATATCGCCGCTATGTCCATTCCTGTTTTATGGTCTGCTTCGTAATCTTGCAGCATAGTCGATATTTCTTCCGGATTAAACGACATATCAACTTCAAAATCCACCGCTATATTCCACGGCGAATTATATACTCCCGCGAGTACAACGCTGTGAAATGTATATCCGTCACCGCCTTCGCGGGCTAAAAATTTGCTTCTGAGTACGCTCAAAAACTGCAAAAATACGCGGTTATTGCTTGTTCTGTCCACTTCGTCTATCAACAGGACAATTTTTTTGCCCTTGCACATTTTTGTAATATGGCGATTGAGCGATTTGAAATCTCTGACATTGCAGTTTTCCCACTGGTCGATGTATTTCTGTTCGACGGCAACGGACGGACTTTGCAGAGCTTCCGCTATTTGCTCCGTAAATGCCGGGCAAAATTGTTCGGGCGACGAAAAGCTCTCATCTCCAAGCCCCTCGAAGCTGATTTTTATCACCAGATACTCATTTGCCAAATGTTTCCGGAGTTCATATAAAGTTGTCGTTTTGCCGTATTGCCTTGCCCTGTTGATCGTAAAATAGCAGCCTTTGTCTATCAGCTTTTTTATCTGCGCTATTTTGCCGCTTATATCGACCATATAATTTTTTTCGGGAACGCAAATCCCTGCTGCTTTGAATTCTTTCATAAAGCGGCCCTGCCTTTTGCTTTTTGTTGTTTATCCAAAATTATAGCACAATAATTGTTTTTTTGCAATAATTATTTTACAAATTCATCATTGAAATTCTGCGGGAGATATGTTACCATAACACGGTGTGGTTATTTTTTTCGTTATATTAAGTGCTGTGGGTTATATATGAATAATGATTTAAACAAAGTCCCGGAAAGCAAAATAATTTCTTTTAAAATTTCAGGCAGCGACGAAAAGCCGGGCTCTTTTAATAAAGGCGAATATTACCGTTATTTTATGCGCGAGGAAAATGGCGCGATATTGTTTGACGCATATTACCTGACCCGCTTGGCCAAAGAAGTGAGCATCAGCAGCTCCGCGGTCAAGGGCGAAGATATGGAAAAGTTAGAGGGAGTTTACGCTCAATACGTCGACAGCCTGAATTTTATAGAAAAAAGGGATAGAGACCTGAAAAGAAAATTGGGCAACTCATACAATCCGTCCCCCCGTGAAAAAAAACAAAAAAAAGACGGCGAACCCCGGACCCTGTACGACGCCGAAATCGAGATAATCTGGGAAAACGGAGCGCGTCTTGAAAAAAAGGTTTTCGTCGAAGATTTCTACGAGGCTTATTTGGCGGCGGATGCGTTATCTGCATTCGACGATGTGTCAAGGCGGCATAAAGAGTGCTATTATATAAGCCCCGCAAAAAAGGTCGCCGAAGGGAATATAGTGTACGTCAGTTATAACCAGCCGGGAGGCATGGCGATGAGCACAAATTATTCTTTGCGGGAAAAAGACGGAGAAATATTGTTTAATCCCAAAGCCTACGGTATGCCAAGGCTGTCCGGCGGCGGAGATGCAAATGCAAATGAAATAACCGCTTCGCGGGAAGATATGCAGAAATTGACAGAGCTTTGCGGGATATATAAGATTGCCGAAAAACAGAGGGATTTTGCTGCCCCTGCTCCCGTGTATATCGACCCGCCGTGGAAAGGAACGCTCGACCGGGGCAGTGTCATGAGCCGGGTGGTGAAGGATCATTTCGGCGACCTTAGCGCTTATGTTGAAGTGCGCTGGGAAAACGGCGTCTCTTACACCGCAAAAAATATACCCTACGGCGGGGGAGCCGTATCGCAATTTTTCGGCAGGCTGAAAGCCCGGCTGAGCCCCGGGGGTCAGGCGCCGGCGAAAAAAGGTGAAAGCTGGACGTGCGAGTGCGGGCAGGCGGACAACGACGCAATATACTGCGTCAAATGCGCCGACCCGAAACCCGATGTGCATAACTGGAAATGCCCGTCATGCGGCGCGGTCAACCCGGTCAAAACGGAGGCTCCAAAAAATAAATACTGCCCGAATTGCGGCACCCCCAGACCAAAGTCCAGGGCAAAAAGCGACACCCCGAAACCGGCGGCTGAGGGGAATGTGGTTTCCTTTAAAATTTCGGGAAAAAATAGAGACGCGGGCCGCAACAGTTACGAATATTTTATGCGTGAGGAAAACGGCCGGATATTATTTGACGCAAGTTACCGAGCTTATCCCGGCGGCAAATACAAAATGTCAAGTATCGAAGGCGCCGTTGCCGACAGGGAACATATGGAAAAATTGAGCCGCTTATGCGATAAATACGTGCGCGACGGCAATCCGGTGGCTCAGAAGCTGCTCGACAGCCCGCAGGATTTGATTACCGCCGATGTCGAAATAGTCTGGGAAAACGGAGCGCGGTTTGATACAAAAATATCGCTTGAAAACATCGACTATGAAAGCTATGACTCTTCCGACGACGACCTGACCGGGAATTATGTGCTGGAACTGTTTGAAAATATATCAAAACCGTTTAAAGAATTTTATTATGAAAAGCCCGAGGGCAAAGCGGCGGAAGGGAATATTGTCTCTGCCTTTTACCTTGAGGGAGGCTATCGGCCCTCTTTTACATACCGGCTGCGCGAAGAGGGGAGCGAAATAGTGTTCGACTTTCACACAAGCATACGCGGAAAAAACCGGGAAAAAGCGGCCGTTTCGAAAAAAGAAATGCAACAGGCAAACGAATTGTTCAAAGAACTCAATCTTGCCCAAAGACAGAAGAACTCGGTTGCCGCCGCCGTCGAGTATGTCCCGCCGCCGTGGAAACAATATTTCAGCGTCGAAACCGTCAATTCGACAATAGAACACAGAAGGCAAAAAAAGAAGCGGCTCTGCGCTCCTTCGATGAGAACGGACTGGGAAAACGGGGTTTACTTCGTCGCGAACGAAATGCCCGACGACTGGAAATCCGTGAAGGAATTTTTCAGGTCGCTCGCGCTCCGGCTGAAATGCTTGGACAAAGAAGACTATGAAGACGCAGACAAAGAATCCGCCGCCGCAAACGCGCCCCGCCCGGCAACCGTCTCACAAACCGGCGCATGGACGTGCTCTTGCGGATGCAACGGCAACACCGGCAAATTTTGCACGGGCTGCGGCACGCAGAACCCCGACCCGATGCCTGCGCCGGTTAAAACGCCGCCGGCGCCGCCTGCGTCGGTTATGCAGGTACTGCTATCCGGATCAAAACCGCCGACAGCGGGCGATGGCTGGACTTGCTCGTGCAAAACGGCAAACGAAGGCAAGTTCTGCGTTGAATGCGGGAGACCCAAACCGGTCGACCAATAAATTTTTTAACTCGCAAAGGAGGCGGCGTATTTTGAGCAAAAATATAATCTCGAAACCGGACTATCATTTTTCCCTCATACAATTAAACCAGGACAAAAAATTCATAGAGCAGCTTGTCGACTTAAACGCCAAGGCAAACAATTACGGGCTGGTCATAACCGAAAGCGTCGCGAGGGAAATAGCGGTCTACCGCAACAAAGCTTTAGCCGAAAATGAGCGCATCGAAATAAAATCCGACGCTGTTGCGAGGCTGACAAGCGCGTTTTTGGAGACCCGCTATATAAATCAGGAAGATTTCGCGGAGACAATGGGCGAAATCATCGATTTGTTCTATTTCATCAAAACCGAAACGGAAAATACGATCTCCGACGACGATTTGATAAGCGAAATGCTCGATACATTTCAAAATAACCCGTGCTACGGCTCGATTGAACATATGCAGACCAAAGGGCTCGAAAAGATACTGCGGAGATATAAATTCAACGACAC
>WQXD01000340.1 GCA_009785015.1 Oscillospiraceae bacterium
GATTACATCACCCTCTTTACTTTAACATTTGGAATTATTCAAATTTGAATTCGCCGGATTTATTTTGAAAGCTTTCATAAATTAAACAATCGGGAAAGCCTTTTTATTCGGAATTTTATAAAATATTTTTATACTATAAAAATATCCGACATAAAGTTTATGTCGGACATTTGATATTTTGCCGGTGATATGTATCCTACTTTGACCCGTCCGTGATTTTGAGCAGCCATTTGTTCGTATCGGTCATCGTCACGCCGTTTTCGGATATGACAATTTCAGCCGGCTTGCCGACGTTTGTGCCTCTCAGCAGCCCGACGACGCTTCTGAAACATTTGTCCCCGTCAGAACGGGGCGCGTGATGCAGCGTGGTTTCATAGAGCACCACGGCTTCGCCGGCGCACAGCCTGAATGTTTCAAAGCTCGAGGCGTACACGGCGCCGCCGTCGATTTCCTGCCTGTGCGAAATGTCGAGCAGCATATCGTCCAAGGTGGTGATAAATTCGCTGCCGATGTGATATTCGGTCATTTTTGTCCCGGGGAGATTATATCCGTTGCAATAACCGACCTGACAGTCCAAACCGCCGAATATGATTTTGACCTGTTTGTAGTCGGAAGTCGCTTCAAGCGCGTCTTCGGACGCTTTGTAAGTGATGCTGTCTTTGGGGCAGGGAGTGTCTGCGAGTGCGGCCAGCAGCTCCGAAAAATCGTGTTTTGCCACATAGCCGTAGCGGCCGAATTCCTTTGAATGAACCGATTTGATTTCCATAAACTAACCTCCAAAAAAATTATAATTTATTGTATATTATGTATCTTGTTCCAGCCCTTTGGCAGCATCGGAAGATAGGCGGCGATCAATTCGTCGAGAAGCCTTTCCGGAAAGTCGCAGTTGCAGCATAGCGGGTCGATCATCATGGCGGCGAGCAGCTTGTTTTTGTCGCATTCCACCGCGCCGTCGACAATCAGCTTGTATTCGCGCCCGAGCGTTTCGCATTTCGCCGCTATCGCGTCCGGAAGCGCCACTTTTTTCGGATGCAGCCCGAATTCGTCTATATATACCGGCACCTCCACCGCGATATCCGCGGACATATTTTCTATGTACCCTTTGTTTTGCACGCTGCACATTTCCGTGGCGGGTTTGCCCGTCGTCAGCGCCCTGATGAAGTGCGTCGCCGTTTCGCCGGAAGTCCCGTATTCCCTGAAGCCGAGTTCGCCGCTTTTGATTTTCTCCACCCTGGCTTTCCAGCCTTTTCTGTTTTCTATCATGGCCGCCGTGTCGAACCCGTGCATATTGGGGTTCTTTTCTTTTTTCACGTTTTCCCTGAGATAATGCGGGAAAAATTCGTTCACGTGCCAGTCGCCCGGAGCGGGATATGCGCCGTATATGTCAAAAAGCTCAAACGATATGGGTTCCTCCCTGTCGAGCCCGCATTCTATCAGTTTTTCCCTGAGAAGCCCGAACACGTCCTCGCCGTCGAGTTTCAATTCCGTGATCCATGTGAGGTGATTTATTCCCCCCGCATTGTACTTCAGCCGCTCCGGCTCTACCCCAAACGCGCGCCGGGCCAGCATGGCCGCGGTGCCCGGAGTGCCGTGGCACAGACTGAAAGTCCGTATATTCGTGTACGCCTCTATGGCGAGCGCGAGCGCCCCCTCCGGGTTTGAGTAGTTTATCGCCCACGCGCCGGGCGAAACTTTCTCGAGATGTTTGCATACCTCCACCACTACCGGCACATTCCTGAGCGCGCGGATCAGCCCGCCCGGGCCTATCGTATCGCCGACGGTTTGAACCACTTTGTACTTCTCGCAGATTTCTATGTCTTTTTTCCACGACATATATCCGCCCGTCACGAATGTGAAAAATGCGAAATCGATGCCCGTCGCGGCCTCTTTGAAATCCAAATGCTTCGTCACTTTGAAATCGCGGCCCGCCGTTTTGATCATTGCGCATACGGCGTCGTATGCGTCGTCGAGCGCTTGGGGGACCACGTCAACAAGCCGCAGCTCGCCCGACCGGATCAGATCCTCCTCATGCAGTATATCCGACACGAGGCCCAATGTAAAGGTCGTGCTTCCCGCTCCGATGAACATGAACTTGAAATCCGTTTTCATGCGTTTATCGCCTCCTTAATCAATATATATTTACAATATTTTTTTGTATTTTATGACACCCGAACAGGGCGCCTCCGGCAAAGCGAGCACATAATCCCCATTCATCAGCTGACTTCCGGTGTAACGCAAAGGCACGGATTCATCGAGGTTTTCAACTTCGTATTCCGCTTCGGCAATCAAAGCTTGCAGCTTTGGGCTTATCGTTTCATCGAGGCAATTGCTTCTTCGGAAGGCCTGAATCATGCCCGCCTGGCTGCCCGGCGTATGAAACTGCCACGCGATCCATTTTTCCGGCGACAGCGAATATTCGGTCAGGGGATAAAAATCGCCGTAAAAGTGCGCGCATACGGCCCGCCAGTCTTCTGCCGCTTTCTTCCATTTGGCGGTATCGCCGCTGTAACCGATGCCCATGAAGGGGCAGAGATGGCTGCGGTACAAATAGAGGTCGCCGGTGCTGCAGCCGGTGCCCGCGAACGGTATCCAAGATGACAGCCCGTAAGTATGCCCCTGATTTCCCTCGGCGCAAATGGGGTTCACCTGAAAATCGCTGCGCAGCAGGGGTATGGCGCGGCGCAGGGTTTCAAGATCGTTGCGCCGTCCGCCGGATGAGCAGGTGTCAAAGACGACGCCGGGGAAACGAGCTTGCAATTCATCCCAGAATTTTAAAAACCCCGTGATGTATTTGTTTTCGGTTATGCCGCGCCTGTCGGGCTCATCGGCGCTCAGCCAAAATTCCAGCGGCGCGATGTTGAAATCGGTGCGGTAGCAGTCGACGGCGTAATCTTTTATCAGATTTGAAATCAGTTCGGTCAGATATCCGCGGGCTTCGTCGTCGCCCAAATTGAACAGCATGTCCCCGTCGACAAGCTGGTTGCGATATGACTCCATTGCGGCAAACTGCCCGTTTTTGAGCATATACTGCGCCTCCATTTTGTCAGAGCGGTAACTTTTTTTGTCGCCGGGCAACGAAAGGAGCCAGTTTTTATGCCGCGCCAATTCAGAGCCGGGCGACACCCGCTCGGCCTCAAACCACAAAACGGTTTTCATTTTGTTTTCATGCGCATAATCGGAAACGGCGCGGTATGTGCCGGGATATCTTTCCGAATCGGAGCGCCACGTCCCGGCATTTTGCCAAGCCTTTTCGCCCAACGGATACCATCCCGCGTCAGTCCAGTGGTATTCTATCCCAACGCCGCTTTTTGCCGTAAAGTCAATTGTTTCGATTTCGGATTTTTCCGTGAGCATCAACCCGGGGCACATGCTGTTAAACGGATCGACCCGTTTGCCGCGTATTTTTTGCATGTTGCAATCGAGCATCCATTGCCTCCACATATTTTGCGAGGCGGTCAAACCGCCGCCGCGAAACATGAAAACGACAAGCGGGGTGCGTATTTGCTCGCCCGGGCGCAAAACCATGCGGGTTATTTCCTGTCCGGCAGCGACCCGGAGCTCCCCTTTTTTGTCGCTGTGAAACCGGGCGCACCACTGGCCCGGCCAGCCCATTCCCAAAATCACGCCGCAATCGTCCCACTCCAAATTAAAAAACGGCAGGGCGTCGCTTGTGGGGCGTCCGCCGACCGGGGCGAAATACTGCGAATCGCCGTATCGGATCGTTTTTTCGATGGGCTCGTAGGATGAAGCGGTGCATATATCGCCGCGGTTGGTCGAAAGCAGAAACAACGGGGTATTCCGCGCCGTCAAACGCGTATCGACGGCTTTGACATCCTGTAAAAGCGGGGTATCGGTTTCAGATTCGTTTGTCACCCAGGCGGTCCATTCTGTCACGGGGTAGTCGTCGTAAA
>WQXD01000341.1 GCA_009785015.1 Oscillospiraceae bacterium
CAATCGGCGGAAAGCTGATAGCGAAAAAAAGAGGATTTTTTGGTCCAAAAAGGGATGTCCTCTTGGAAAGTGGAAAAGGTGTGGTAAAATGGGGGGAAAGTGGCAAATACGCACATTTGTTCCGGCGCACGAATTCCACAAAATAATGCATTTTAGCCCCGAACAGATGTACTCTTGGAAAAGTGGCCAAAAAAGCCCCATTTTATGGGGGTAAAAAAGGGTAAGGGTTGCGCAACCATATTTCCTCGTAGGGGATTGAAGCATATAAGAGCGCTTTTGCTTTAAACAAGCAAAGGCGTTTTTATTTTCAGAATAGTCGAAAATTTAACAAATTGTCGCTTGTTTTTTTGTTGGTTATGTGATATCATCAAAAAAAATGTATAAAAAAGTCCGCAAAAAAATGCAAAAAAACAATATGGACAAAAAAATCCGCGAAGGGAGAGGTGAGTAAAAAAACATGGCAAATATAACAAAAATCGTGATTACCGGAGGGCCGTGCGGCGGCAAATCAACAGGGTTACAAAAAATCAACGACCATTTTTCAAATTTGGGGTATACTGTCGTCTTTATAAACGAAACCGCAACCGAACTGATAGAAAACGGCATTGCGCCCTGGAAAGGCAAAAATACCGCATTTCAAAAGGCTATTTTGAAATTACAGGTGTATAAAGAGCAGATATATCATGAGTGGGCCAAACATTTAAAAGCGGACAAAATTCTTATCGTGTGCGACAGGGGCGCGTTAGACAACAAAGCATATTTGCCCGAAGAGGAATTTATTTCCATATTGGCATCGCTTCAGGCCAACGAAATCGAACTGCGCGACCAGTATGACGCGGTATTTCATTTAGTCACGGCGGCAAACGGTGCCGCGGAGTATTACACTACGGCGAATAATACCGCAAGGACGGAAAGCTGCGCGGAAGCGGTCGTACTCGACAACAAAGTCATTTCCGCGTGGACCGGACACCCTCATTTCCGGGTGATAGACAATTCAACCGACTTCGACAAAAAAATCCGGCGGCTCATTTCTGAAATAGCGGCTTTTTTGGGCGAGCCCGAGCCTTTTGAGATAGAACGCAAGTTTTTGATCCGCCGCCCGGACTTGACTTTGTTGGAAAATATGCCGAATTGCTCAGAAGTCGATATAATCCAGACATATCTCTGCAGCGATCAGCCAAACTTGGAAGTACGCGTACGCCAGCGCGGAAAAGACGGAAATTATATATATACCGAAACCGTGAAAAAACGCATATCAAAAATGAAGCGGGTCGAAACGGAGCGGCGGATCACGCAAAGAGAGTATCTGACCCTGCTGATGAATGCGGACACGAAGCGCAGGCAGATCCGCAAAGTCAGGTATTGCCTCACTGCCAACAATCATTATCTGGAAATCGATATATTCCCATTTTGGCAAAAAATCGCTCTTCTTGAAATCGAACTTTCCGATGAAAACCAACAGATTAATCTTCCCGATTTCATCGAGGTTGTGCGCGAAGTCACCGACGACATGAGATACACAAACCGCGCCCTGGCGGAGTTTATCCCCTACGAAAATTACGCGATGGACTGCGGTTTATCCCAACAAACATTACACGCTGCGGAATATTCATTCGATGACTCCATCGAACTTCTCGAATTATCGACTCGTTCATATAATTGTCTTGACAGAAGCGGCATCAAAACTATATCCAAACTCGATTCGAAGACTGAAGAAGAATTGATGAAAATACGCAATTTAGGGCAAAAGGCTTTGGAAGAGATTTTGGGAAAACTTAACTATGTAAAATTTATAAGGTCATGTAAATAGCGCCGTACCGTTAAGTTCAACTGTCTGAATATAATCGCAGAATTAGGGAATTAAAACAAAAGTATAAGCGTGTATAATACCAAAAAAATACGAAGGAGGCAGAAACCGAAATGCACAAAAAAATAACAATCGATGAAGAGTTCAAGGCGCTACTGCCCGCACTCGACGCGCAGACATACGCGCTGCTGGAAGAGAGCCTGCTATCTAACGGCTGCCTGCACCCGTTGGTGCTGTGGAACGGAGTGCTGATAGACGGGCACAACCGGTACGAGATATGCCAAAAACACGAAATCGAATTTGAGACGATAGACAAAGAGTTCGCCTCGCGGGACGAAGCGCTGATATGGATTATATCAACGCAGGTGGCGCGGCGGAACCTGACGCCGATACAGCTGAGCTATTACCGCGGAGCGCACTACAACGCTGACAAGCGGTTGATAACAAACGCGGCGGGACTCAATCAGCACAGAAAAGAGGTTGAGGCTCAAAATGAGCCTCAACCTCAAAGCGGATCGACGGCGATACGATTGGCCGAGCAGTACAATGTATCAAGGGAGACTATCAAGCGTGACGCGCAGGTAGCGGCGGCGATTGACGCGATAGGGGGCACTTCAACGGCTGCGAAGGGAGATATACTCTCCGGGGCGGCGAATATTACGCGACAGCGACTGCAGGAGCTGGCGGTTGACGGATCTGAGGACGAGATTAGGAGTATAGCCCAGAGCATCGAGGGTGGGACATACGAGCGGTCAAAGAGGGGAACGGGGGAAAAAGACACAGGCGCGGTATTGCAGGGCATATTAGATGCGTTGAACGCGGTGATCGCGAAGATAGCGCAGGCGTACAGCTCGGAGATGGAAGCGGCGGACGCCGGGAGCGCAGACGAATTGCGGGCGGCGTTACGCGGCCACATAGACAGGCTCGAAAATTTGTACAAGCAGTTTTGATATGTTTTTTCCGTAAGGAGTTCGAAAAAATAAACAGCGCTTTTGCTCTAAACAAGCAAAGGCGTTTTTTTGTTTTTGTGTAATATTAACTTCAAAATTTACCCTATAGGACGTAGCGGAAAATTTTTAAATATATTAGAATATACATAGAATAATATGAATATATGTTAAATTAACCACTGAAACAAAAAAACTTGCGGAGGTATTTATGAATAAAATCAGTGTGCAGCGTAAAAATGATTGAATTGTGGTGATTATATGCCAAAAAAGGAAAAAACTTCCGTTCACGAAAAACCAGAAACCCTGCGCGAAGCGATGAAACACAGAAGAAACCGCATCGTGGTTATCATTCTTCTAATCATACTTATATGCGCTTTAATATCATTTGCTAAAATGTGTTTCGATGTAGGATTATTTGTGCCGATACTTATGGGCAACATATAAAAAATTATTCATGGGAGAGTCAGTTACCTCATTCCGCACCGTGTAAAACGATATGGACGAGGCACTTTTTTCCGTGGCAGGCTATGCCCATCTTGCGTACATTGTGTTGTCTATACTTTTGTACTGCGCGTTCAAAATCAACCGCGCCCATACCCTCCTGGCTTCCATGTTGGGTACGAATATCCTGTATCCTTCAAAATCACCCGGTTCAAACGACAGGTATCCCGCTTGCACAGCCAGCGTGTAAAACGAAACATCGGTGCATAGCGAAATATCTTTCAGGTGCTCCAATATTATATGCTGTTCCAAGCCTGTATCATAGCGGTACTGTTCCTCAACCAGCATCCGGTTTATGGTTTCCGCTCTTGAATCGGTCAGCAGCGTGCCAAGCAGGCTCTCGTTGCCGCTCATCGCCCAATACCCTTTCAATTCCGCGTCGGGATCGTTCAAAAAATTCATCACCGAGTAGATATTGCACAGCAATTCTTTGCCTACGCGCATATTGTTGTACCAGCGGCGCACACCGTCTATTTTTTCCTCCGTCACGAGTTCCGACAGTTCTGTTTCCGTCAGCGAAAAGTCCGCATCGTATTTGCCGGACTTCAGCACGTCGTACACCAGAACAGATAAAAATAGCTTGACAAGGCCGAATTTTTATGGTAGAATGAATGAAAAGCTCGACAGGGGATAGAAAAACAG
>WQXD01000342.1 GCA_009785015.1 Oscillospiraceae bacterium
GACTGGCGCGGAAGCTACCCCGGGCGCGTCCCGCTCCTCGGCGAGTATATCGACCAGGCAACGATGGACAAAGAGATTGCCGCCGCATCGGGGTACGGCGTGGATTTTTTCCAGATGTTGTGGTACCCCGTGGCCGGCAACGCCGACATACTGCACGCGAAATACCTCAACGCGGGCGTGGACCATTTCATCGCGTCGCCGGAAAACCGGCGCATGCGGTTTTGCATAGAATACTGCAACCACGCGCCCTTCGGAATAACAGACGAAACCCAATGGGCAAATGCGTGCCGTACATTCGCAAAATACATGAAGCATCCCTCCTATTTGCATATAGGAGGCAAGCCTGTGATAAAAATCCACACGATGGCGCAGTTTTTGGACCAGTGCGGCGGGCGGTCAAATGTGGGGATTGCCGAAGAGCGGATCGGATGCCTGCGCCGCACGGCGCAAAAAGAAGGAGCCGGCGAAATATTGATAGGCATATGCGACGATATACGCGCATTCTCAAAAAAAGCCGCGGGCCTGTTTGACTATATGCAGACCTATATGAACATGCCCGCAACAGAAGCCAAAGACGAAGAGTACGGCTACGAAATGCTGATCGATTTCGCGCTGGGCGAAGCCGAAAGCCACGCGCGCTCCGGGCCGCTGCCGTTTCTGCCGTATATGCCGGCCGGCTGGAACCCCAAGCCGTGGCATGACCCGCGCCCGTCGTTTGGCTTCCCGGACCGCGCCCGGTGGACAAAAGCGCTGCTGGACATGAAAGCGCTGCTCGACAAATACGAGACGCTGCGCGTCCCCGACGGGGCCAAGGGGCAAAAAACGCTCAACATATATTGCTGGAACGAATTCGGCGAGGGCGGCATAGTCGCCCCCACGGCGGGCGACGGCTGGATGAAGCTGGAGGTGATAAAAGAGATATTTGCCGCACAGGAGTGATTTTTTTGCCCAACGTGAAAATTTATTTGAAATTGCCCTTGACAATACGCGATATATTATGATATATTATGTAAAATAGTAAAATAATATATGTCACGGAGGTTCTATGCTGTACGGAAACTGTATATCTTTTAAAAACCTGCAACAAGTGAAAATCCTGAAGGAAACGGGATTCGACTATGCGGAAACCATGCTTTCCCCCATGTATACCGCCGAGCAGGCGCAAATCGACGATTTCTTGGAAGCACTCGAGGAAAACGCCATAAAATGCGCGGCGGTGAACGTGTTGTTTCCGGGGGATCTGCGCCTCACGGGGGAAAACGCGGAATTTGAAAAGGCGGGCGCGTACATAAGCGAGATATTCGAAAAAACCAAAAACCTGAAGTTCGAAAAAGTGGTGTTCGGCAGCGGAGGGGCGCGAAAAGTCCCCGAGGGCTTCTGCAAGGAGGCCGCCTTGGAGCAGCTCTGCAAAATCATAGAGGACCTCCTTCTGCCCGCCGCCGAAAAGTACGGATTTACCTTGGCTGTGGAAGAGCTGAACAGGGGCGAGACAAATATACTCAATTCGGTGGAGGAATGCGTAAATCTGATAAAGCGGATAAACAGCCCCAGGTTGAAACTCCTCGCGGACCTGTACCACATGGGATTGGAAAACGAAGATTTGGCAAAATTGTCGGGGTACGGCGATATACTCGTCCACTGCCATATAGCAAACGCGCAAAACAACCGTTTTTATCCCCACGCGTCGGACAGCGCCGAATCGATGGACCTGTACAAAAAATTCTTCGGCGCGCTCGGGGCCGCCGGGTACGGCGGCGGCGTTTCGATAGAGGGCGCGCTCGGCAAAATCACGGATATGGAAAACATACAGATTCCCCTTTGGGTTTCCGCGGAGAACAGATTGTTTTACGCGGAATCGAAAAAATCGCTTGAATTTATGAAAACCATTGAAAAGTAAAATAAATAAAAAAACGGAGGTAATATTATGATTTTAGGATTGTGCTGCGGGACCGATGAAAACACGGTCAAGACAATAACGGAGATCGGTTACAGGTACATAGAAACCGGAATCGCGGGATTTATCGGCAACAGGGCCGCATTGGACCAGACTTTGCGTACACTCGACAAGTACAAGATCCGCTGCGAAGTGGGTCAGCACTCCTTTCCCGGCGAATACGACCCCTCGGGCAGCCAGTCGAAGGAAGCCCTCGAAAAAATCCGCGAATATATGTATAAACTGATGCTGGCGGCGTCCGATTTGAACATATCGGTGCTCGTGATGGGTGCGGGCGGCGCGAGGGTTCTGCCTTCGCCCGACAAATATGAAAACGCGATAGAGCAGATGGCCGAGATATGCAAATACGCGATATCGCCCGCTCTGGACGAATTCGGCGTCATCTTCACCTTAGAGGGCCTGCGCCAAAACGAAACGCCCATAATCCACAGAACCGACGAGAGCGTGGAAGTGGCAAAAAAGGCAGGGGTTCCGAACGTAAAAGTGATGGCTGACCTGTACCATGTGATCGGCGAAGGCGAAAATCTCGCGGATTTCAAAAATTACAAGGGTTACATCAGGCACGCCCACATAGGAAAGCCCCAGCCCAGGGTGATGCCCTCAGAGGGCGACGGCTACGATTACAAGCCGTTTTTCGACGCTCTGAGATCGGCGAATTTCAACGGCAGGATGTCGGTCGAAGCGGGTTTGTCCGCCGCCGACTACAGGACAAGCCTGCAAAACGCGTATACCGTCCTCGAGCCGATGCTCTAAATGGGTATGATATATAATCAAATATTTTTTGGGAGGGAAAAATATAATGAAATCATTGGGTAAAAAATTGTTGGCGCTGCTCTTGGTGGCGGCAGTGGGCGTTTTGCTTCCGGTTTTCGCGGCGTGCGCCGCAAAAGACGAGGAACAGAAACAGGCCGAAGCGGAAGCGGCCGGCGGCGAAGATTCGGAAAATCCGCAGGGTGAGGAAGCCACCACGGAGCGCATATACCCCGACCTCGAAGCCAAGGATTTCGGCGGGCATGAGTTCACATTCCTGGCAAGGAGGATAAACAGCCCCGACTGGGCGGAATGGGACCACAGGGATCTGAGCGCCGATGAGGAAAACGGGGATGTTATCAACGACGCGGTCTATATCAGAAACAAAAAAATAGAGGACAAATACAATATCATAATCAACGAGGTCGTGGTGGAGAACCCGCAGGTGGTCACCCTCACGCAGAGAGCCGTAAAAGCGGGCGAGGACACCTACGATATAATCGTCCCGCATATCAAAGAAGTGGCCGGATTGGCCCAGGGCGGGAATTTTTACGATCTGTTCGATATACCCCATTTGGACCTGTCGAAACCCTGGTGGACCCAGGGCTGTGTGAAAGACCTTTCGATTTTAAACAAACTGTTCGTGATACAGGGCGATCTGCTGATTATGGACAACGATTCCATGGAGGCCATGATCTTCAACAAAGCGGTCTGGCAGGACCATGAGCTCGAAAGCCCGTATGAAATCGTGAAAAAGGGCGAATGGACATTCGACAAGCTGATGGAAATGGGCAGAAAGGTGTCCAAAGACCTCAACGGCGACGGGGACATGTATATAAAGGACGATATGTTCGGATACATACTGCAGGGCGACACCGCCGCCTCGTTTATCGTTTCGGGCGGAGAAAAGATAGTGAGCAAGGATGAAAACGACTACCCGATCATCACATTCGGCTCCGACAGATGCTACCAGATAACCGACAAGCTCTCGGAGATGCTCTCCGACACCGACAATTCCGTCAACCTGCACAGCTATGAGGGCAAATTCCCGATATACGACGAACAGGTGAAGATGTTCTCGGAGAACAGGGCGCTGTTCTCGTGGATCAGAATGAGAATCGTCGAAAGGCTCAGGGGCATGGAGATGGATTTCGGCATAATACCCTGCCCCAAGCTCGACAAGGCCCAGCCC
>WQXD01000343.1 GCA_009785015.1 Oscillospiraceae bacterium
AACATCTCCAACTGTAGCGTCAATCTGAAACTGTGCACCCGGTCCCATTAAGCCATAATCCGATTTTCCTGTTACAGCGCGGCTGTTAAGCTCAAAACTTCGCTCTCCGTCGCGTTTCTTCGTTTCGGAAACTATGTCACGCTTCTTGTAATACCAATACTGAAACTGCCGAAGTGACGGCAATTCCGATGGCTCAAGCAATTTCAGCCTGCCGGTATCTGTTTTGTAGGCATAAAAGTCTTGCAACAACTTTTCGTATGTGGATTTTATGCTTCTCTTTTGTTGATTCAGATAATATTTACGAATGGCTCGGTCAAAATTAGAGTGGTCGGAGTCATTCAGGATTTTCCCCATTGAAGTATTACTTTTCGATTTTGCTCCAAGTTTCGAGGTGCTTTGTTTCCGAGTTTTACCTTTTGCTCCGCAATTTGAATAAGCGGGCAGAAGTGCGTTCTTAGATTTGCCGGAACGCCAGTATCGGTCGATTAGCCTGTAAATTTGTTCAATGCTTATTTCGTTTTGCTCGGCGGCATTTTGTATCAAATGAGAACGCTTGCCTTTTTCGTAAATATCAGGCTCGCTCGTTACAATATGCTGTATCTTACTCCAACGGCTGTCACGAATATTGCGTTCTTTCTCGCTTATTGTTTCTTCTGTGCTGATTTGAACGGATAAGTCCGCAGAGTCATATCTATTGTTCGTTATTCCATTCGCAGTATCTTGAATTGAAAATCTTAATGGTATTCGCGAATTATTTGATATATTGTACCAATATCCGTATTCTCTGTGCGGTGAAATCCAAAGTACAAGATTTTGCTCGCCTGTATCCAAATCTGTAATTACTGTATTTACATTAATTCTCATACCGTACCTCACTCCCGATTCCCAATAAGTGGAATTTTTCGTCTGCATTGAAAGCTATGCGTTTCCAATACGCCAAATGCTTAAATATATTCAATCCCATCCCTGAAACAAGATTAAACAATCGTTCAATCTCCGTAAATAACCGTGAAAGTGAATATCGGATGTTACTGTAATTCGCCAAAAAATATTCGATGCAAGCGTTCTGCATAGATTCAGACAGCCCAAACACACCTAAATCTTTTGCCTGAGCCAGCCATTCAATATTTGTCGCTTTGGTACGATTTATTTCGTGTTCTGTGATAATACACCATGTCACTCCACGCTCGCTCCAGTAACGATGTTCGATTTCCAACTTTTCGCGAACTCTTGGTTTTAAAAGCTCTGATGATGGTTTCACAGACAAGACACTTGCGCCTTGCTGCGTATCAATGTAGAAATCACTCGTCATCACATAGGGAAAGCCGCTTTTGGAATCGTATGGATACCGTATGCGTTTATTCTCTGCAATATTAATTGCTTCCGACAGGTCAGATAATGGATATTGTTCGCGAATATCTGTCACACCATCTGACCAGTCAAGAAGATAGAAAAGCTGCATCTCAAGATTCGACATCAAGTGATGCACACGCCCCGTAGTAGTACCAACTACACGCGATACCATACCTTTAGAAGCAAAGTCTTGAATTACTATCCAAGGTTTATAGTCTGCACCCACACCTTGTCCGCGTCCTTCGCGGACATACCTCTCATATACGCTGCTATTCCACACGCGTCGATGTTTTGCCATAAAACAATCCCCTTTGACGTTATTATACAATATTATTGTACAAATGTCAAGTATTTATACAACTTTATTGCATAATGCGTCATAAGAGGATTATTCTACAACTTTATTGTTTATTCTACGACTATACATTGATTTTCTACAACTTTATTGTGTGGAAACAAAACCAATTAATAACCTGTGCGAGGCAACACCCTCGGAGCCGGATTATTATAGGTCACCGTGACCCAGCGGTCGTTTGACTGGATCCAGCGTCCGTTAAATTGTCCGCCCGCATCGGCTTTGTTTGTAAATCTGTATTCATGTGAAAGGTCTTTTAATACATCGCAGATTACAGCCGGTGCTTCGATTTGTTTGAACCCTGCCGGTACTTGTCCGAAAATAACCATAAATTCTGTAACAAATTCATTTGAAGCAAGACCAAGCGCGGCAGGAGAAGCATCTATGACGCGGGATTTTTCCGTCGATATATTGTCAGCCAGAGTGCGGTATTCGCTGTTTTTATTAGTCTTATATACAATCTTGTAATTCAATTTATGCGACCATGTGCCGGTTATGATCCTGTTAAGCCGCACCGCGTCGGTCGGAAGAGTATCCCTCCAGTAGAAGCTGTCTAACGCCACATTGGAGTTATTGGCTATATTACTGAAGTTATATCTTATTTCCTGACCTGGAACCACTTCGCTGTAACCGCGTTTTTGAATAGATACATTTGTATATATGCTTTTGTTTAAGACTTCCAAACGAACGATTTGTTCTGTGAATTCTATTTCCGCATTGATTATTTCTGTTGAAATAAGATAATTTGTCGGAGCTTTGATCTCTTTTACCGTGTAGCGTCCCAATGGCAGCGTTTTAGATACGGCAAGTCCGTTTCTGTTGCTTGTTATAGTATCTACAAGATTATTAGCGCGGTCGTATATCTCAAATACTGCGCCTTGTAATAACGTACCCTTACGGAATCCGTTGATAGTGTTATCGTCCGCAGATTTTTTAGTTATCTGGATTTGTCCCATGTGCGGGGTATTTTTCCAATTTATTTCGGTAACTTTACCTGCGACGAAATCGACTGTCTTGGGTATATCGTCAAGATGATAACCGGGAGCAGCCCTTGTTTCACGGATCGTATAACGCCCTGCGGGAATATCTGTCGGGAAGTCTATGACACCGTTATTATCGGTACGATAAACGCCGATATTTTTTCCGTTGGAATCAAAGAGCATAAACTCTACATTAAAAATGGGTTTACCTGTGACGCTGTCTGTTTTAATAAGTCTTAAACCGGCTTTAGGTTTATTCGTCAGCTGAAGCGTAGTCATTTTACCCGGCAGCACAGTCACGTTATATACCATTGTATCAAGCTCGTAGCCTTCCGGCGCTTTACGTTCCGTTACGTTGTAATGTCCCGCGTCAAGCCCGTTTATGAGGATTCTGCCGTTAGCGTCGGTGGTGTAGCTGCCTGTGATGTCGCCGTTGGGCGAAGTTGTTTTATTCGGGCTGTTATTCGCCGTGTTGGGCTGATTGCCGTCTAAAATGCTGCCCGCTACAAACTGACCGTCAGCGCGTTTTACATCGAATACCACGCCGGGCAGGGGTTTGCCCGTGACCGCGCAGGTTTTGACGATCAATAAGCCGGACATAGGTGTGTTGAATACTTCAAGCACGGTCGTTTTACCGGATTGGACAAGTACGGTTTTTGGCTCTCCGTCAAGGATATAGCCGTCAGCCGCGCGTGTTTCTGTCACGATATAATAACCGTTTTCAAGCTGCGGGATATATATTTGCCCTGTGCGGTCTGTCTTGAAAGTGTAGCCTCTGAACTCGTTCTCAACACGTTCGCCGTTCATTTTGTTTATATTAAATTCTACTCCCTCTATCGGATTTCTCGTCACGCTGTCGAGTTTTATGATCCTTAATCCCGCAAGCGGCTTATTAAAGAACTCAACCGTCGTCAGCTTGCCGGATTTCACTTCGACTGTTTTGGGAGCTTCGTCAAGGATATAGCCGTCAGGCGCGCGTGTTTCGCTTACGATATACACGCCTTCCGCAAGGTCGGGAACAAGGATTTTGCCCGTTCTGTCGGTTTTATAAGTCCCGATACGCTCACCGTTAGCGCGCTCAACGATAAATTCCGCGCCTGTGAGCGGCGCGTTGGTTTGCGTGTCAAACTTTAATATCTGTATGCCGGATAACGGACGGTTGCGGAACTCAACTGTCGTAAGTTTGCCGGATTTAACTTCAAC